>JAJRRJ010000202.1 GCA_024279575.1 Alphaproteobacteria bacterium
ACCCGCTCTGTTCCCTATATAGGGAAAGGCCTCTGCTTTGTCAGGGACAAATGTAACTCACATCAAGAAACGCCCAGAGACACGCATGGATAAGCCTGTTAAATCCCCGACACAATCCACCAACAACCCGGATAATGTATCACCCCCCTCGCGTGAACAGGCCCTTGATGCTGTAAAAACACTCATTGCATGGGCCGGAGACAACCCAAACCGCGAAGGCATGCTTGATACCCCCAACCGGGTACTTGACGCCTATCAGGAACTGTTCGCTGGATATAAGCAGGATGAAAAGGCAATCCTTGGAAAAACCTTCAAGGACGTCAGCGGATATGATGATATTGTGCTGGTGAAAGACATCCCGTTTTTTACCCATTGCGAACACCATATGGTGCCCTTTTATGGCAAGGTACATATCGCCTATTTGCCAAAAGGCGGGGTCGTTGGCCTGTCAAAGCTGGTTCGATTGACCAATGTCTTTGCACGCAGGTTTCAGACTCAGGAAAATCTGACAGCACAAATTATAGACGCTCTAAATAAAAATCTTAATCCTCGCGGTGCCGCGGTATTGGTTGAAGCGGAGCATATGTGCATGTCCATGCGCGGCGTGCGCACCCCCGGCACCACAACGATCACCCAGCGTTTCACCGGAATATTTGCACAAGAAATCAGCGAACGAGACCGGTTTTTTTCAATGGTTGGCCAATAATCAGGTAGTATGTGCCATGGATTTTCCTGAACAGAACCAAATCAGCAGTGAGCTGCGCGAAACTGGCGATATTTTTGCGCCCAAATTTGACGCAAATGGTCTGGTTTTAGCCATTACAACTGAAGCAGGTTCAGGGCAGGTGTTGATGGTCGCCTATATGAATAAAGAGGCGCTTTCACTCACCCTTTCCACCGGGATTGTGCACTACTATTCCCGCTCTCGGCAAAGCCTCTGGAAAAAAGGGGAAACCTCGGGAGAAATGCAACGCCTGATTGATATGCGTGTCGACTGCGATCAGGATGCGTTATTGTTAAGCGTCGAACAAACTGGTCGCGGCGCTGCTTGCCATACCGGACAAAAAAGTTGTTTTTACCGCAAGGTCAGAACCAAAAACGGCACGTTCACTTTACAAAAAGAGGATGGCGGGCAAATATTTGACCCAAAGCAGGTTTATTCACGGGACTGATTTTTTCCCGCCTCGATAAACCCCGGCAGAACTAGCCCCGCAACAAATCCCCCAATATGTGCCTGCCAGGCGATCATGGGACCATCTGTGCCCATAACAAACCCGTAAAGCGGCACAGCAAAATTGATGCCCAGCCAAAACAGGGTAAAAACACGCACCTTTGAGTCTTTCCACATTTCCGGAAAAGTCGCCAATTTACGCCCCAATGCTACAATTTCACCCGTTTCAGGATGTCGGGAAACACGCACCGGTTGAAAGACAAACCGCATGGCCGCCCCCGTCAAACCGGCAACACCACCCGATGCCCCAATCAAAACAGAAACTGAATGCAACTCCAGCGCCGCATAAAACGCGACGCCCCCCAACACACCGGCTAAAAATACCAGGAAAAAAACCGTTGCGCCATACCGCCTGGCAACAGGTGTACCAAATATGGCAAGCCATGCAACATTCATAAACACATGAACCCAACTTCCATGCAAAAAGGCGTGCGTTATCGGCGTCCATAACAGGGGCAATAGCCCCCCGGGAATATTCGATTCGAAAAATCGGGCAGGAATAAACCCGAACCAGACCCACATCTGAAGTTTCCCCTCTGCATCAAGCGAAAACTCATAGGCAGCATGAATAACCAAAAGCGTCATGGCTAAAATCATCACAGATTGGGGCAATAAAAATATCGGTTGTGACCCTGAATGACCTTGTTCGGGAGAATTTTGTGGTGGGAAAGGTGGCTGGCTCAACTCTTGATCCTTATGTCTGTTGCCATTCCTTTTGCCCCCTCACCGTCCACTTTTCAACAGCTTGCGCACCCGTTAACCTTAATAAAAGTTTAACGGCGATTTTTAATTTGTTTTTTGTCAGGATACATCAACACTGGCGAGGTTCCTTTCGCTTCGAAAAACAAAAAAAACGAGACGTACTATGCAACGCGCAGCTACTAAAACTCTATTTAGCTACTGGAACGAGTTAAGAGGTTCGCGCAGCGCACCGGAACGCAAAAATGTCGATCCGACAAAAATTCGTCAGGCATTGTCCAATACCTTTATTCTTGAGGCAAACGATCAGCAGGATTTTTCGTTTCGGCTGGCCGGATCACACCTCTGTTCAACCTATTGTCGCGAGCTAAAGGGACGAAGTTTTGAATCCCTGTGGAACAATCGAGATCGTGACGCCCTGAGAACTCTGATTAAGGCTGTAACAGAGGATCACGCAGTGGCGCTGGTTACCTTTGAAGGAACATCCCAGTCCGCCAACAAAATGAATTTTGAAACCATCCTGTTGCCATTGCGCCATAACGGCTCTTCCATCACCCGCATTTTAGGAGCGATGAGCGCAGACGATGAACCATACTGGTTTGGCGCGCAGCCAATAATCGACCAGCGCATAACCGGGTTGCGACTGATTTGGCCAGATGATCTGGCAACAAAAAGTACATTTTTGGACGTCTCAAGCGAGTTATCCGATATCATTGATATATCGGCACAATCTCCACTGGTTGCTGTTTCCTCCAACGTTCATGGCGTTAAAGCACGCAGATACTCACACCTTTCAGTCATAGATGGTGGCCGTAACTAAAGCTGAGCATAAGTGGTTCTGAAGAAACCTTCCAGGTTTAGTGCAATTTCCAAATGATTAACCAAACCCGGTTAGTTTGAAGGGGAAATTGTCACTAAAAATCAAGATTGCCGCATGTTCAAACAAAATGCTCTGGCCAAATTGCATTCATCACATGCCGCGCAGCTGGCGCCAAACCCTATTGATGGACCGCGCTTTCAGCGGGTTGAAGTCTCTGTTCTTGGGCGCTACATGCTCTCCGATAAACGCGAATTCCCCTGTCAGGTGATTGAAATGTCCCCCGGGGATGCTGTTGTCATCGCGCCGGTTTGTGGGAATCTGGACGAAAGAGTTGTCATCTATCTTGATCATATGGGCCGTGTGGAAGGACCAATACTGGACATAATCGACGGTGGGTTCGTGATGCAATTGAATGCGTCATCTCGCAAACGAGATAAATTGTCAGCCCAACTCACCTGGCTCGCCAACAAAGACGAATTGAACCTGCCTGAAGATCGTCGCCACGGACGCGTTGTTCCTGACATACGTCACTCAAAACTTGTTCTGGATGACGGCCGTAAATACAATTGCAAGATTGTCGATATTTCGCTTTCCGGGGCCGCCATTGATATGGAGGTACGCCCTGCCGTGGGAACTCAAGTAACGCTGGGCCGTATGCGAGGCCGTATAGTGCGCCATTTTGAATATGGAATCGGCGTGGAATTTATTTCCCAACAACAGATCCTCAATGTTGTTCAACAAAATCTGGACGTAAACTAGGTCCAGTTGCGCTCGCTATCCAGTTACATCAACTCAGATGACGGCTTCCTTTCAGGACGCCTCTTGAATGTGTTTGCTAAAAAAATCGCACACCGTTTGGAAAAAACACCCATGGCAACACTCAACCCCAAGCCGCCCTTTGTGCTAAACAAAGAGTGAATTTGATGCCTGCAATTTGCATCAAATGTACATTGCAATTTTCTAAAACTCGAAATTTCTGGTCCCTATCTTCCTCCCAAACGGGAGAACAAGAAAATGACCATTTCAAAAAAAATCACAATCATTCTGGGATATGTATTCATTGCTCTATACTCATTCATTCCCCAAGCTCAGGCCTCCGGGAATGTCGACCTGACCAATCCCGCTTTTGCAACGGTTACCGGGCGCACATCAATTCCAATCGGTCATTCTGAATTCTGCAAATCCCGCCCTGCCGAATGTGGCTTTAATTCCAACGTCCAGGATATCGTTGAGTTAACTCAGGATCGCTGGAACCAGCTTTTGGCGGTAAGCACAGCGGCCAACACAAACATTGTGGCCGTCACTGATGAACAGCTATATCAAACTGTTGAATTCTGGACCTATCCCAATGGATATGGCGATTGTGAAGACTTTGTGCTGGCCAAGCGTCGCGACCTGATAGGTTTGGGCTGGAACCCCTCTACACTGCTGATTTCTGTTGTAAAACAGGTAAGTGGAGATGGGCACGCCGTGCTCATGGTACGCCCAGATCGCGGTGACCTGATCCTTGATAATATGGAAGGTCTGGTAAAGGTCTGGAACCAGACCCCCTATCAATACATAAAACGCCAGTCCCAAACCCATGCGGGCCAATGGGTTGATATCGCAGATCGGCGCCCAATGTCCACTATTGCCAGCCTGTAAATTTCCAAAGTCAGGTAACCTGAACGACCCATGCAAAACTCATTCGCGAGTATCGCCCCTGATATGAGCGAATACCAAACTGGCCAACCTTAAACGGTTGGCCTTTTTTTATAACAAATCAATCGGGGGCAAAACTCTTCATCATCAGTGACAAAAGCACCTCCCCCTCAGCCGCCAGGTCAAAGCTTCGCCCGTTCAAAGACCAGCGCATCGCCAACCCCTGAATAAGAGACAAAATCAAAAATGCCCCATTGTCACAATCCAGCGATGCGCAAAATTCGCCCTGATCTTTGCCTGCACTGAGTATTTTTGAAAGTTTGGCATGGCGTTGTCCCATCATCGTGACAAAGAACAACCGCAGGGTTTCATTTTCCGCATGCAGTTCACGCGAAAACAGTATTGCAGGCACCGCCGGTGTGCGCGCAATAAATTTTAACTGTCCAATGACCATAGATTTGAGTTGTGCGGATCTGTTTTTACTCGAACTGTTGTTGCTTGGCAAAGCGCCAAGCAACTCGCATATATTTTTCCCCACAGCCTCCCAAATATGGCTTTTGGTCGGGAAATGCCGGAAAATTGCCGCCTGGGAAATCCCAACTTCCTGCGCCAACCGGTCCGTTGTCAGGCGATCCGGGCCAATATCAGCAGCCAGTCGGATTGTGGCCTGCACAATCTCGGCCTTTCGCTCTTCAGCGGGTTTACGCTTTATGACGGCTTTTCCCATTGGCTTTCCTAAAAAACTACCTGCAAAGGCAACCTACTCATCAATATCCTCAATCGCAATCCTGTAGCTGTTATGGCATGAAATACATGCCAACATCATATTGCTCAATTCAGCCAGCACTTCATTTGGATCTTCACTTGTTTTTGCCAGGGCAGATAAATTATCAAATGCAACATGGGCGCCCAATCCCAGTGTTTTTACTTCAAGGGGCAATTTAGCAATTAGCTCCGGAGAATCCGCATTCGCAACAACCATTCCAAGCGCGCTGGCCGCCTCCGAGACTTTTTCCATATCATTGAGTGCAATGGCACCGGTTATAATCTGAACCCCTTCGAGCATATCACGCATCTCTCCCAGAACACTGGCCTTTTCAACCTCACTCAACACAATAGCCGTGCGCCCATCCTCTCCCAGAAACGTATTTCCCTTAAACAGGAAAAAATAGCCCATCCCGATAACCACCACACCAAGAGTTAGCGCTACAACCCAACAAAACTTACAACTTCTCATAATCTTCCTCCACACTCACAATATGTTAGTGATTAATCACTTGCTAAGTAAGTGTCAATGTTCCATGCCCGCATATGAAGCATGTTAAACAATCAACAATGTGCAGAAAAACGGCACACAAACCTGCATGCCCGCGCAGTTAAAGAGCAAAAAGAGATTTTTCAGGCCTTATTATCAGGCCCTACCCCACAATGGCGAAATACAATCCCAACAGTAACAGGCCATTAATAAAGCCCCAACCGAACCCAACCAGCGACCCCAGCAGCATATTGGCAATCGAGACGGTTCCATCATCCTGACTCTGCCACCCCATTTGCATCATGATGTAAGGCCCACACAAGAAACTCATGGCCAAAAGGCCCAAACTGCCCAGATAATTTTTGCCATCAAACCGCAGGTGCGCAACTTCCTTGGAAACCCCCTGGTAAAGATGGGTAAATGCACCGGCAAAACTTACGCCAACCGCCATGATGAACAGAGAAAGAAAAAACTCAAATGCCATGAAATACCTGTAACCCAACAAAACGGGATGCTCGTTAACGATTTGTTAAGCATATGCAGTGCCCTATTCCATGTCACTAAAACTCATCAAAAATGGTTAACGCCAATTCCTTCACAGGTAGCTATGTCTCCCCCCGGCGCACGTTCCAAAAATACCCCCGTAACATTCTTCAATCTGGCAGCATTGGCGCTGATATTGGTAATGGGCGGCCTGGGTGTTGCCTATTGGCTGGTCGCCAGTATCAAACCACAATCAGAATTGAGCGCTTCGACTTACTCGGCCCCATTTACACAAAAAAACCTGAAGGGAACAAAACTGCAAATTCCCACAGCATGGCTTAATCGGGCAACTCAGTCAGGGCGTGAAAATATAGAGTTTGTTGATTTGAAACTACTGGTTAGGTTTGAACCTGATGTAGATTTGAATGAAATCAACCTTCATATCACTCCCTCATCTGCCAATCAGCCGAGTTCTGTTTTGCTGGATAGCGTTTACGCCCTGCGTTTCACTCAAAAACAACTAACCGGCTACAGCGGCCTGATCGGAAAGCCATTGCGCGCCGAACAGGGATTTCAGAACGAAACTGTCTGGTACGATCCCGTTGGAGCGAACCCTTTTGCAGCTAAGTGTCTGGATCTGGGGGCGTCAGGCACGGCAGCAAATTGCCTGCGTACGGTGCAAATCAGCCCCCATATCAGCGTGACTTATCAATTCAACATCACTCTTCTGGCCCATTGGCAAAAATTTGATGATGTAATGGGGAAATACTATAGTGACCTGGGCATCTAAAGCGCTCTGAAGGGCCTTGGATCCGGTTCAAAAGCCCAACAAAACCAAGTGCAAGAGCATAGGTTTCAAGTCAGGCAAACAGCAGATTAGACCTCGTCCAGATCAATATCCAAAATTGCCATCTGAAAATTATAGGAGCGGTCTCCGTCCTCATCATCCAGATACATGACACCAATAAATTCGTCCCCCAGATAAACTTCACAGGAGTCGGTTTTCTGCGGCCGCGAACGCACCTCCAGTGCTGAATTGCCAAATTTTAATTGCATAAATTTTTGCAGCTTGCCAATTTCTTCTTTGTTCATAATTCCAGAGCCTGTTCCTGAGTTGGTATTTTTATAAAACCACCATAAAGCGAGTCGATTTTATTCTAAAGGCGCAACCAACTGATCCATCACGCACCCCGGTTCTGAACAACTGGTTTTACCAATAATTTTCGCCGGCACGCCAGCAACTGTTGTATGGGAAGGCACATCCTTGAGAACCACCGAACCTGCTGCGATGAGCGAGCCATGGCCAATTTTGATGTTGCCCAGAATTTTAGCACCTGCACCGATTAACACCCCATTGCCCACCTTGGGGTGACGGTCCCCCTCTTCCTTGCCTGTGCCCCCAAGAGTAACCCCTTGAAGGATGGACACATGATCACCGATCGTTGCTGTTTCACCGATTACGATCCCCGTACCATGATCCAACATAACCCCGCAGCCAACTTTTACCGCCGGGTGCATATCCACCTGATAGACCTGAGATGAGCGGCTTTGCAGATAAAGGGCAAAATCCTTTCGTCCCGACAAATACATTGCATGGGCAAAACGGTGGGTTTGCAACGCATGATACCCTTTGAAATAGAGCACCGGCTCAATTGCACGATGGCTTGCCGGATCCCGTTCCACTGTCGCCGCAAGATCAATACGCATGGCCGCTGCAATATTGCTATCAAGTTTGAGGGCCTCACAAAATGCCTTGCGGCTTAACTCTGCCGAAACCCCGGCATGCCGAAGCCGATTGGCCAGAATAAACGCCAGCGCCTCCGCCAGATTATCACGCTCTAAAACAGAGGTGGTCACAAAATCCACCAGCAAAGGTTCGGCATCGGCAATTTTTTTTGCCCCCTCGCGCACACTCTTCCATAAAGAATCCTCATCCACCTGCATTTGCATGGCAATCGAACTGTTTGCTCCAGACATTTCCACTCTCCACAAAAACAGGAACCGGTTTTAATTAGCACATTATAATCTAAGTGGTCACCCGCGCCAAAATTCAACAACACCTGTTTTGAATTTTTTGTCACCAGTTGCACGCATATGATCTCGCCCTTCAAGAACAAGCGCTTCCCCGGCGGGTAAAATTTGCGCGAGTTCCTCAGCTGACCCCCCGATTGTATCAATATCGCCCACCGCCACCAACACTGGTGCTGCAATTGTGCTCAGGGCCTCAGCGCTGATCGGATCTCTGGAGGAGAGCATACAGGCGGCAAGAGCTCTCAAATCGCTTTTGGTGTGTTCTGCAAAAATTCTGAACATACGCCCCGTCGATGAATTCACTTCGCTTAAACTGGGTGCAAGCAACCCCTGCACGATTTCTTCAGACCCCCCAAGCCCGTGGATCATATTTATTCCCAAACCGCCAAAAACCGCAGAACTGACCAGATGTGGATTTTGCATGGCGACAAACGCACAAATCCGCGCACCCATCGAATATCCCATGATCGGCACTGGTCCAAAAGTGCGATCATAATGAAGGTGCTTAATCAGCCCTGCAACATCCCGAGCCATAACGCGGGCCGGATAAAGCTCTGGATCATAAAGTTTTTCAGATTTTCCATGCCCCCTGTTATCAATGACAACAGGGGCATATCCGGCCTCATTAAGAGTTTGTACCCAACCTGTATCCACCCAGTTAATAGTGCCGTTAGAAGCAAACCCGTGCACCAGAATTATCGGCTTGCCACTCCCATAAACCTCATATGCAATCTCAATGCCCTCGGATTGGAAACGTGCCATTTTCTACCCTGCTTTTCTAAAATCTTATTGGAACAATTGCACACAATATGCACTAGAATTCGTTAAACAACAGGACTAAAGTCACCACCAGATTCCCTCCGCATATTTGAGCGAAAACACGAGTGAGACAAGTTAAATGGCCCAAACATCCGTTCCTCATTTCCATAACACCCAAGGGGATACCCGAATTGAAATTGGGTCGAAGGAATTTCAGTGCATCGGCGCGCTTCCCCCCTTTGATCATCCCCATGTTTTTCTTGATATGGGGAGCGAAAACGAAATTGTCTGCCCCTATTGCTCCACCCACTATGTGTTTAGCCCCAAGCTGACGGCGGGGACCTGTGATCCCACATCGGCGCTTTTTATCCCTGAACCCGCATAAAACAACATGACCGCTGGCCCTGACGCTTCCATCAACATACCCAACCCCGGATTTGAAAAAACTCGAACCATATATATTGCCGGGGCTGGAATAGCGGGGATGACCATGGCTCTTTCGCTGGCCATGTTTGGCATTCGAGTGGTGGTGCTTGAGCAAACACCCCAAATCCAAACTGAGGGCGCCGGCCTGCAAATCAGTCCTAACGCCCGAAAAATACTAAATGAGCTGGGCCTGAACGAAGCGCTTGAAGGTCTTGGATTTGCTACCAGAGAAATTGACATTTACCCCTTTCGCCGTCCCACCCCACTTATCAGCCTTAAGATGGGAGACGCGATGGAGAGCGTGTTTGGCGCTCCCTATATGGTTATTCACCGTTCAGACCTTTCAAATATTTTGTTCAGCGCCTGCCAAAGGCACGCCAATATTGAATTTCAGTTTAGCGTTAGAAGTTTTGATATGCAGGCCCATCAAAAAGGGCTCTCCCTGACGGTGGAAAACAGGGATGGTTCGGTTCACAACACCCGCCCATATGCCTTTGTTGGTGCAGATGGCGTGCATTCAATGACCCGTACAAAAATTCTGGCAGGACCAGATGCCCAATATTCAAACTATATCGCCTGGCGCGCCCTCATCCCATCCTCAATGCTCAAAGATCATTTTAACCTGAACAATACCAGTTTAATGTGGGGACCGGGTTTTCATACGATTGCCTACCCCCACCCCAAGAGGCATGTGGTCAATATCGCCATGTTTACAAAGGAAAAACTGACGAAAAAGCCAAGTCCGCAAACCGTACTCACTCCGGACGTACCCAAAGCAGGTTTTGCCTGCACGCGCACCAAAGCAATTATCAATGCAGCTGAAGGTGGCTGGAAGAAATGGCCCCTTTACGCAGCCCAGACTTCTCAATGGTACAAAGGTCCCGTTGGTTTGATCGGAGATGCTGCCCATGCGATGTTGCCTTATCAGGCACAAGGTGCAGCAATGGCCATCGAGGATGTAGGCGTTCTGGCCCCATTGCTGGCAAAAACAAATGATGCAACAAAAGCTTTTGCCACCTATCAGTCAATACGGCAAAGCCGCGTAAAACGCATCGTCAAAACCTCAGCTTCCAATGGCAGAATTTATCATATGGAATGGCCGTTCTCAATATTCAGGGACATTGTCGTATCAGTTCAAGGACCCACAGCGCACCTGCAACGCCTTGCCTGGATTTACGGATATGAAACCCCAAAACTCCAACAAACCAGTCCTTGAAAAATCCACACACTTCAATTAGCCCAGTAAGTCTGTAAATTACGCATTTCGGCCATTTCTGAATGGAAATTCACTTTCAATGCCTGTTTCCAAAAATTCTCGCCTCGCTCTGGGCTTTATCCTGATTACGATATTGCTCGACATGATTGGATTGGGCATCATTCTTCCGGTGCTGCCCCACCTGATTTTGGAGTTGACCGGGGAAAGTATTGCCCGCGGCGCGGTTGTTGGTGGATATCTGGTATTTGTTTATGCGTTGCTTCAATTTGTTTTTTCCCCCGTACTGGGCAACCTTTCGGACCGATACGGACGCCGCCCGGTTTTGCTGCTTTCCCTGCTTGGCCTGACGATTGACTATCTGATTATGGGCTTTGCCCCAACTTTGGGTTGGCTGTTTATCGGCCGCGCACTGGCCGGGATTGCCGGTGCCGCCGTTGCAACCGCAACCGCATATATAGCCGACATAACACCCCCTGAAAAACGCTCCCAGCGCTTTGGTTTGATTGGTGCGGCCTTCGGCCTCGGCTTTATAATTGGCCCTGTTATTGGCGGCGAGCTGGGAGAAATATCCCCACGCGCGCCGTTTTATGCCGCAGCCGGTCTGGCCTTTGCAAACCTGCTGTTTGGCTATTTTATTCTGCCTGAAAGCCTGCCAATGCGAAAGCGCCGCCGTTTTAATATCAAACGTGCCAACCCGATTGGCGCAATTATTGCGTTTAAGCCCTACCCGGCAATCCTTTGGCTGCTTGGGTCGCTGTTCTTGTTTTCCCTCGCTTCACAAACATATCCCTCCATCTGGAATTTCTTCACCATTGAACGCTTTGACTGGTCGCCATCTCAAATTGGCCGATCCCTGGCTGTTTTTGGCTTTTTGTTCGCATTGGTTCAGGGCGTACTCATCGGCCCGGTTATCAAGCGTTTCGGAGAAAGCTCCACAGTAATTATCGGCATGTTTGCCGGTGCCATTGCATTTTTTGGCACCTCTTTTATTCATACCCCTGTTGGATTGTATGGCTATCTGGTCATTGGTGCGTTTTCCGGCCTTGCCGCCCCGGCCATCAACGGTATGCTTTCGCGCCAGATCCCTGATAATTCTCAGGGTGAATTGCAGGGGGCGGTAAACGCCACCAATTCACTTACCGCAATTATCGGGCCCCTCGCAGCAACACAGCTATTTGCCTATTTCACCACCTCTCCCGATGCCCCCAACTATTTCCCCGGCGTATCATTTTTCGCCGCAGGAATATTCGTATTGTTCTCTTTTTCAGTATTTATATACACCGCGCGCAGATTTGGATTGCGCAATATCCATGACCCCCAATCCAGCGAAAAAAGGCCAGATATCGCGAAGCCGGGCGAGATTGCCACACCCCCGCGGGTGAACAAAAATGAATAAACAAAAACCAGTCATCCGCCCTGTAACTTCTTCGAATCGCGACGCAATCTGGCAGATCATGGAACCAATTATTCGCGCGGGGGAAACCTACGCACTTGATCGCGATATGAGGAAAAAAGACGCTCTGGACTATTGGATAAATTCAAAGCACCAAACCTTCATTGCTCAAATCAGCGATAAAATCCTTGGAACTTACAAACTTGGCCCCAATCAACTTGGTGGGGGACGCCACATCGCCAATTGCTCCTACATGACCCACCACAATTCTCGCGGCAAAGGCACTGCACGTGCCATGTGCGTCCATTCAATTGAAAAAGCAAAAGGCAGCGGTTTTAAAGCCATGCAATTCAATTTTGTGATTGCAAACAATGCCCCCGCCTTGAGACTTTGGGCCTCTCTGGGTTTCAAAACCATCGGCACAATCCCGCGCGCCTTCAACCACCCTC
>JAJRRJ010000203.1 GCA_024279575.1 Alphaproteobacteria bacterium
CACGATATTGCTCTGGGCCTGCCTTAAGGACTGATCGCGCTGGGAAACGGTTAGTTCTCGGGTCTCCAATTGCTGGGAGGTTAGCGATCCGGCATCAAACAGAGAGTTGGCGCGGGTAAGGTCAGTCTGTGCCAGTTCCAGGGAATTTTGTGCGTATGCAACATTTAACTGCTGAATGCGTAACTGTTCCTCAGCCTCGGCCAAAGACGAGCGGGCATCCTCAAGGGCAGTTTTGGCGTCTGACAAAGATAATTCATAGTCAAACGGGTCAACTTTCACCAGAACCTGCCCGGCCTGCAAAATCCCCCCGGCCCGCAGATTTGGAGCCACATAAATCACCTCTCCTGCAGCTGGCGCACGAATGTTAAGGGTTTGAGCGGCATTTATTTCACCAAAGGCTGATATATTGGGCGTATACTCACCCAATTGAGCGCTCACCACTGAAACAGTAAAGCTGCGTTCAAATGCCTTGCGTTCCACCGGCTCGGGGCGACTGGCAATCATCCCCTGCGCAACAAATGCAGCGCCCGCTAAAATGGCAATAGCAACAATTGTTCTGAAAAAGAGACTGAAAAATCCAAAACGGGGTTTTACTTTTGGTGCCGTTGGCTCCCACGACATCTTGGCATTGGGGGGTGTTTTAGAAACCGGCCCGTCCGACTTTTTAGCCGGAGGGCGCGCTTGAGAACTTGTTTTTTGAGCCGGCATAAATACAACCCTATGAATTCAGGTGATTGGTTGACATAGGCACGCATGGGCCAAATCACAAGTTAACAAATGGTAATTTAGCGTAACAGGATTTTATGCCTGCTCGTTAAAAGGCTTAAAATGCTTTGAAAGCTTCAGGCTTTGGGCCTGATAATTGGATCCCAGATCGGCTCCATAAAGCATCCGGGGGCGTTCTGCCATACGCTCATAAAGCAGGCGTCCTATTGTCTGACCATGATCAAGCATAAAGGGCACTTCGTGGGAACGCACCTCTAAAACCGCCCGGGACCCAGCCCCACCAGCCCCATCATGGCCGAACCCAGGATCGAAAAACCCTGCATAATGCACCCTAAACTCCCCAACTGTATGATCAAATGGCAGCATTTCAGCTGCAAAATCGGGCGGAACACACACGCTTTCGCGGCTGACAAGAATGTAAAACTCATCCGGATCAAGGATCAGGTCATGCCGCTTCCCGGTAAACATGGGGTCCCAAAAATCAAGCACATCCAGCGCATTTTTTTTGTCTACATCCACCACCGCCGTGTGGCGCTTTGAGCGAAACCCGATCAGGCCCTTTCGCCCCTTCCCCTCAAGATCAATCGACAGGGAAACGCCGTCAGCCACTTCCGTATTGGGGTTAAAGACCAGGGGCTGTTCATCGTGTAGTTTTTTGTGTTCAGCAACTGTTAACCTCGTGATCCCTTTACGAAAGCGCACCTGTGTTAATCGCGAACCGGTTCTGACAAGAACCGGAAATGTGCGCGGAGACACTTCCAGATAAAGGGGGCCACAATACCCTTCAGGAACACTATCAAAGGATCGGGCATTGTTGCAAATCATCCGGGTAAAAATATCAAGGCGGCCAGTTGAACTTTTAGGATTGGCGGAAGCGCCCACGGTATCAGGAAGGTCAAAGCTTTCCAGCAATGGCACAAGATACACACATCCACGCTCCAGTACCGCCCCCTCGCTTAGATCTATTTCGTGCAATTTGAGTTCATCAATCCTTTCGGCAACCGTGTGGTTTGGGCCGGGTAGAAAGCTGGAGCGCACACGAAACGCCTTTGAACCCAGACGCATATCTAAAGACGCGGGCTGAATCTGGTCCTCGTCCAGAGGACTATCAACCAGAATTGACCCGGCAGCGCGTAAATGTTCAATCAGTTGAGATGAATAAATGCCGTCCGGCCAATTGGGCATAATGGGTGTTCCCTTCCAGAGAATGCCGCCCCTGCTTAGCAACCCTAAACATTGACGCCAAGCACAAAAAGGCCTTAAGTATGCTCAACGCGTGGTGATTTGGCCGGTCTGATTGCAGCCACGATAAAAAAGTTGCTAAAGGACCTGAAAGAACCCGGCCATCTGGTCGGTTTTTTTGTATTTGGAGCAAATATTATGTCCCGCCAGAATAACCCGCTAAGCGACGCAAAAAACCATAGCGTGCAAACCAAAATGGTGCACAGCGGCACAACCCGCAGCCAATTCGGGGAAACCAGTGAAGCCATTTATATGAACTCTGGATTTACCTATGCCGATAGCGCGGCTGCGCAGGCCCGGTTTGAGGGCAAAGACCCCGGGCACATCTATTCGCGCTTTACCAATCCCGGAGTGGATATGTTTCAAGACCGGATGGCCGCATTGGAGGGCGCACAAGCGGCACGGGCTACGGCAACGGGAATGGCGGCTGTCACAACGGCGCTGATGTCGCAGGTTCGTGCCGGGGATCATGTTGTAGCTTCGCGTGCACTCTTTGGCGGGTGCCGTTATGTGGTGGAGGATTATTTGCCACGCTGGGGGGTCGCTTCAACGCTTGTTGATGGCCGCGACCCGGAAAATTTCAGCAAAGCCATGCGCCCCAACACAAAGCTTGTGTTTCTTGAAACGCCGACCAACCCCACTCTGGAGCTGGTCGATATCAGGGCTGTCGCTGACATCGCTCACGCCCATGGATCTGTGCTGGTTGTCGACAATGTTTTTGCCACACCTATCTGGCAAAAGCCCCTTGAATTGGGGGCTGATCTGGTGGTTTATTCTGCAACCAAACATATTGATGGACAGGGACGGGCACTGGGGGGCGTTATTCTTGGGTCAAAAAAACTGATCGAGGGGGATGTGCATACAATAATTCGCCAAACCGGCCCTTCAATTTCTCCATTTAATGCATGGATCATGCTCAAGGGGCTTGAAACGCTCGACCTCAGAGTGCGTAAAATGAGTGAAAATGCAGCCAAAATTGCCGATTTCCTAGCCGAACACAGCAAAGTCGCAACGCTGTTTTATCCCCATCACCAAAGCCACCCTCAATATGATCTGGGAAAACAGCAAATGAACGCTGGCTCCAACCTGGTGGCATTTGAAGTAAAGGGAAATAAACAGGCAGCTTTTGAGTGTGCGGACGGATTGGGCATAATTCTTATCTCAAACAACCTTGGTGATGCAAAATCCATCATCTCACACCCTGCAACCACAACCCATCAACGCTTTGACGAGGCCACCCTTGAGGAACTGGGGATCAAACAAAACCTTTTGCGCCTGTCAGTCGGGCTTGAGGATGTAGATGATCTGATTGGGGATCTGGCATTTGGGCTGGATCAGGTTTAGCTCACCCTGACCCGAAGTTTTTATAGGCGCGCCAAACCCGCATGATTGCCGTATAAAAAGTTGCCGCTGCAAACAAATAGGCAAGAAGCGCAAACCAGGCGGGCCATATGCAAATGACCATCAGAAACAAGATGGTCTCGGTCCCCTCCAATAGACCATCGGTATAAAAGAGACTTTTTTCCCCTTGCAAACTGGTGGTCAGATTTTGTCGCTCGGCCAGAATTCCATAGCCTAGAAAGGTGGCTCCGTTTACATAGAATGCCAACAAAAGCACACCAGCTGCAATGGCGTTGGTCTGAGGGCTGACGATGGCAAAGGCCAAGGGAATCATACCGTAAAACAAAAAATCAGATACAATATCCAGATAGCCGCCAAAGTCTGTTTTTCGGGTTGCGCGGGCAACCGCGCCGTCCAGACCATCGGCAATGCGTGACAGGATAATAAATATCAAGCCGGCCAAAAAATTACCAAACCCTATTAGAATGGCAGCGAGCAACCCGAGTGCCAAACCAGCAATTGTCACCATATTTGCGCTTATGCCCGCTCGCGCCAGAGCCTTGCCCGCCCGATCAAGCGGCGCGTTGATAATTTTGCGCATAGCAGCGTCAAACATCCACCTTTCCCCCAATTCATTTGGCACCCAACCTAGCACCAGAGAAACAATATTGGCCCATCAATTAATTGGCATCAACCATCATGGCTGCAGCGGGCTTGTAGAAAAGCGCGAAGCTGGTATTTGTTGACCCTGAATTTCATTTTCCAGGACCGTTTATGGATTTTCGAACCATTTTGGCAATAATTGGCGCGCTTGTGGCAAGTCTTGGCCTGGCCATGCTGGTGCCTGCGGTGGCTGATGCGATCGTTGGCCACGAAAACTGGCGAGTGTTTCTTGGCGCCTCGCTTGTAACCACCCTGAGCGGGGGCGGGTTATGGGCCTCGGCTGCGGGGCGTATCGAAACGCTGACCCTTCGGCAGGCATTTTTGCTGACCACGTTAATCTGGGTCGTGCTGACATTTTTCAGTTCGTTACCATTTTACTGGTCCGACATGGGGTTAAGCTATACGGATTCCATGTTCGAAGCGATGTCGGGCATTACAACCACTGGCGCAACAATTATTATCGGGCTTGATGAGGCACCGCCAGGCATATTGTTATGGCGTAGCCTTTTGCAATGGTTTGGCGGCCTGGGAATTGTGGTAATGGCGATTGCTGTTTTACCAACTCTGCAAGTGGGTGGCATGCAGATGTTCAAGGCCGAGGCATTTGAAACCCCGGATAAAATTTTGCCGCGTGCTGCACAAATTGCTGGTGGAATGACCACCGTTTATATCGGATTGACACTATTTTGCGCAGGGGCCTACTGGTTTTTCGGCATGAGCGTTTTCGACGCCATTTCCCATGCCATGACGACCGTAGCGACCGGAGGATTTTCCACACGCGATGGCTCAATTGAATCCTTTAACTCCGCTGCTATCGACTATACCAGTGTATTTTTTATGATTAGCGGAGCCGTGCCTTTTGCACTCTATCTGGGGGCATTGCAGCATGGCAGATGGAAGCAATTGTTCTATGATTCTCAGGTACGCACATTTTTTGGACTGATCCTGACCGTATCGCTGGGGATGACGCTTATTCAGGTCCAGATTGATATTTACCACGGGGAAGAAGCTTTTCGTCACGCTCTGTTTTCAGTGGTATCGGTTATGACCGGCACCGGCTATGCCACCATTGATTATGGACTTTGGGGGCCGCTGGCGATGACAATATTTTTGTCCTTACATTCATCGGGGGGTGTACCGGCTCCACGTCTTGCGGCATTAAGATTTTCAGATTTCAGGTTCTTGCCCGGGATCTCATCCAGCATGTGCGCCAGATTTTGTCCCCATCAAAAATCTATATAAAACGCTATAATGGCGCACCGCTTCCTGAGAGTGTTTCAATTTCCATTCAAAGCTTTGTATTTTTGTATATTTTAAGTTTTTTCGTGCTGGCACTTTTATTGGCCGCCACGGGAATGGATATGGTAAGCGCCCTTTCAGGAGCGGCCACAGCAATCTCAAATGTGGGGCCAGGTCTGGGTGAAATTATCGGCCCGGCGGGAAGTTTTCAGCCCCTTGGGGATGTGTCAAAATGGTTGCTTATTGCGGGCATGCTGGTGGGACGCCTTGAAATTCTCATAATATTTGTTTTGTTCACCCCGCGTTTCTGGCGCGGTTAATCCCCTTTTTTGAACCAAAAAAAGGGGATCATACATTTTGAATTTTTCAGATTTTCTCAGTCAACCTGGAACTGATTGGGATTAAAATAGTAGGCGGCGGAACAGAACTCGCACACAACCTCAATTTCCCCGTCAACGGCCATATCATGGCGCTCTTTGTCCGTGAAATTGGCAGCCAGCATGGCCTCGGTGCGATCAGCAGAGCATGAGCAGCGGGCCATAAGCGCCAAGGGCTCAAAAACCCGAACACCTTTTTCATTGAACAAACGAAACAACAACTTTTCCGCGCTCAGTTCAGGGTCAACCAGTTCAGCATCGCTCAGGGTTGAAAAAAGCGATTTTGCCTCAACCCAGTTATCGGGATCACTTATCGGACGCTCGCCTAATTCAGGATCATCTCCACCGGGCAAATCAGCAACAGGCTGACCTCCGGTCTGGGGCACAAACTGCACCATCATCCCACCGGCCCGCCAACGCGGGGCAGCACTTCCCTTTACAGAATGCTCTGCAACAGCAAGTCTTACGGCGGTTAAAATCTGCTCGGACTGGCCAAAATAGTGATGGGCTGCTGTTGCCAAACCGTTTCCATCTATTTCAACAATTCCCTGATAGCGCTCGGTATTGGGGCCTTGATCAATGGTCATGGCCAAACTGCCGCTGCCCAACAAACTAGCTGTGTCTGTCTGTTTTTCCTGAATCGCCTTCTCAATAGCGTTGGCATCAAAACGGGCATATCCGCGCAATCCGTCAGGAGCTTCCAGATCAACCACAATCATGTTAACCGGCCCATCGGTCTGGGATTGCAATATGAAACGTCCCTCAAACTTAAGCGAAGAACCAACCAGCGCTGCCAGCAACACCGCTTCCCCCAGCACACGGGCAACGGGGGCCGGATATTTATGGGCCGTCACAATCTGATGAAATGCATCGGAAAGACGCACAGCGCGCCCGCGGCACCCCAAACGATCAAGCGTGAAGGGAACGGCTACATCGTCGCCGCTTTCCTCCCGATCCAGACCCAATTCTTTTAACGACACCCCGCTCATGTCAGCTTCTCAATTCCAAAGACCCAGGCCAGAATGGCCTTTTGAATATGAAGGCGGTTTTCCGCCTCATCAAATACCACTGATTTTGGTCCATCCATCACTTCGGCGGAAACCTCGTCACCACGGTGGGCAGGCAGGCAGTGCATAAACAGCGAGTCCTTTGCCGTCAGATCCATCAGGCTTTTGTCCACCCGAAAGGGGTCCAGAATTTTCCGGCGCTGATCCGCATCCTTATCTCCCATGGAAACCCAGGTATCTGCCAATATCAGATCTGCCCCTTTTGCGGCTGCTTTTGGGTCATCACTCAGTGTGATCAGATCTCCAGCCATAGCAATATCAGCCAACATCCCCTGAGAAGGACCATAGGCATCAGGCACCGCAATATTCAGTTTATTGCCAAAGATTGCGGTGGCATGGATCCATGAGGCAAGAACATTGTTGGCATCACCCACCCAGGTCACTGTTGCGTTTGAAATCGGCCCGCGATGTTCCTCATAGGTCTGGATATCAGCCAATACCTGACAGGGGTGCGACAGGTGTGTCAGGCCGTTTATTACAGGAATTGTTGCCGCGCCGGCCAATTCCAGCAGATCATCATGGGAAAGAATACGAATAATAATTGCATCAACAAAGCGCGACATAACGCGGGCAGTGTCTGAAATGGTTTCTTCGCGTGAGAGCTGCATTTCCCTGCCAGTAAGCATAATGGTCTGCCCCCCCAGTTGACGCATGCCCACATCAAAGGAAACCCGCGTGCGGGTGCTTTCACGCTCAAAAATCATCGCCAGAGTTTTGTCCTTGAGCAATTCAGGGCGTTCACCCGTTTTAAGACGGGTTTTCAGGTCAATAGATAGATCCAGAATGGCCCGTAGGGTTTCCTTTGAAAAGCCCTTCAAATCAAGGAAATGCCGGAGAGTTGTATCAGATGGATTGTTGCTCATTGTTTGTTGTCCTCAGCCTCGACCTGCGCCAGCACAATGTCGATTTTTTCGAAGGCCTCTTCGATATGTTCTTTGTTGATAATCAGGGGGGGGAGCAGACGTAATACATTGTCGCCCGCAGCCACTGCAAGTAATTTATGGTCCTGAAGCTTTGCAACGACATCGTGAACCGATGGTGTTATCTTCATCCCCACCATCAGCCCTCTGCCGCGCACGTCGAGCACAAGGTTGGGATATTTCTGCATCAATTGGCGCATATGCCACATTAATTCATTACCCATTTCTTCCACATGCCCGATAAAACCAGGAGAGAGAATTCGATCAAGCACCGCATTTCCCACGGCGCAGGCCAAAGGGTTCCCCCCATAGGTCGAGCCATGGGTGCCGACTCTCATCGACTTTGCCACTTTGCGCGTAGTCAGACATGCCCCCAGCGGAAATCCTGCCCCGATACCTTTGGCAATGGCCATCAGATCAGGTTCAATACCGGCCCATTCATGGGCGAAGAATTTCCCGGTACGTGCATAACCACTTTGCACTTCATCAAGAATTAGCAAAAGGCCATGTTTATCACACAACGTACGCAAGCCTTGCAAAAAGCTGTCCTCAATAACCCTGACCCCGCCTTCCCCCTGAACGGGTTCAATCAAAATGGCGGCTGTTTTGTCAGATATAAGTTCGGCAACAGCTTCTAAATTCCCTGGCACCAAGTGGTGAAACCCCTGCAAAGAGGGACCAAAGCCTTCAGTATAGGCAGGGTTTCCCCCCGCTGCGATCGCGCCAAGGGTGCGTCCGTGAAAAGCACCGGTAAAAGCAATTATTTCAGATTTTTCGGGCTGGCCCAAATCAAAGAAATAGTGACGTGCTGTTTTGAGGGCACATTCAATAGCTTCCGCTCCAGAATTGGTAAAAAACACCGACTGCGCAAATGTCGCTTCTGTCAGACGTTGCGCCAATTTTTCTGACTGGGGAATCGAAAATACATTTGAGGTATGCCAAAGCTTATCAACCTGATCGTGCAAAGCCTGGGTCACATGTGGATCCCCATGGCCCAAAGCATTCACCCCGACACCTGACATGAAATCCAGATACTCTTCCCCTTCTGCGGAAAAAAGTCGTACCCCCTCACCTCGTTCAAAAGCAA
>JAJRRJ010000204.1 GCA_024279575.1 Alphaproteobacteria bacterium
GAGCGTTTTCGATTCAAAGCCCCATAAAGCAAAGCGACACCAATAAACACTTTTGGTGAGCGCGCCCACAACAAACCCGGTTCCAAAACCTTCCCATAGGTTCTTTTTTGTTTGAAAAAAAACAGGCGGATATACCACGGGTACTGCGATATGGGCTTAGCGGGAACATGCATGATGTAAAAAGCGCTTTATGTAGGTGAAAACAATTTTCAACTTACCGGCCAAACACCGGCGCTAAATGACCTATATCATTTAGAACGCTCACAATAGCGTTATCCCCAGCCGGCCACCATTTGGCATCCCGCCTGCTTCGTGTCCTCATTAAATACATAAGTTGTCTCGCACACTCCCACCAAAGGCGGTACTTTTTCCTGCTCGAACAGGTCAAAACCAGTTTTCAGATTCTGCCAATAATCAGCCCAGCGATGCGTGGTAAATTCTGCCAGTGTGTCATCACTCATTTCAAAGGGAAAAATATGCACCGGCACTTCACTTTGTCCCCGGTTTTGCGCCGCTTCAACAATAGCATAAATCTCATCCACTTTTTCATCCGTCACCGCATAGCACCCGATGGACGAACACCCCCCATGGATCATCAAAAAAGTGCCCGTACGATCGTGGGCGCGGTCAAATGCATTGGGAAAGGCCAGATTAAACGACAAATGATGACGCGAATTGGGGTTCATCTGGCTGGCAGCGACTTGGTAAAATCCTTCGGGAGACTGTCGATCACCTTCCTGAAGTTTTGGCCCCAGATTTCCTGAAAAATTGCAAATGTCATAGACCCGGAACAGTTCGAATTTTCCTCCCCCCTCCTGTGGAGACATCCACAATTCAAGACGGCTTTCGCGTTTGAATATCCGAATAAACGCCTTATCCCCCAATCGAAACCCCCCCGCCACCAGGTCGGCACGCAAAACGTCGCGATCATAGGGGCGCGTATAGGCCCGGTTAGTACGATCCTTCACCAGATCAACAATCGAATAATAGCCCTGACTCATGGGCCAGACAAAGCCGCCAAGCCAAACTGTCAAAACAAAACTCAAACCGATAAGATAGGGTAAAAAACTGCGCATGATCCAAACTGATTAGCCAACTCAAATGACCAAAGCAAGGCTATCCACAAACAGTCCATCCGGCGGGTTCTAGCGTTGAGGAGGTGTAAACGGCACGGGGGGGACGATGGCGGGATTTATAGGTGACATGGGTGCAGAACTCCCGTTGTTTGTAGAATTTCCGCCACCAAACAAACCACTAAAGAACCCGCCCACAGCATCCCCAAAGCCGTTCACAGACTGATTTATCGCCTCATTACGATCGGCCATGGCAACTGCCTGTGCCTCAGCCCGTTCCGCTGCCAAAATGGCATCCGCTTCCCTCTTTGCCGTATCCTGTGCCTGTTGTGCCTGATTGGACCGGTAATTGGCAACCGCCAGATCATAAGTGGCCTGCTGCGCACTTTGGCGCGCGACAACCAACCGTTCAATATCCGCATTACGCGTCAGGGCAGGGCAGGCGGCACGCGCGTCCAAAGGCATACCGGACGCTGCCGATGCATTAAACACATAATTACCCCCACACGCATCCCATGTGGGTGGTCGACCCGTTACCTCGGTATGATCAAAACCGGTCTTTAGGTTTTGCCAATAGGCAAAATTTGGGCTGTCACTATACACCGCGAGATTTTCCGGCGTCATACGAAACGGATAGACCTGCACCTGAAAACTACGATTTCCCCCTGAAAAACTCTCCCGTGCCAATGCATAAATTTCGGCCACCTGAATGTCAGTCATGGCGTAGCACCCCCGCGACGAACAATCCCCATGCACCATGATATTGGAGCCGGTACGCCCGAAAGCACGGTCAAATTTGTTGGGAAAACCAAGGTTAAACGACAGATAAAAATTGGAGCGCGGGTTCATCAAACCACGCGTAACCGTATAAAAACCCTCAGGAGACTGACGGTCCCCTTCACGAATTTTGGGGCCAAGTTCGCCTGAAAAAGTGCAAATATCATAGGATTTGAACAGCTTAAACGTACCCCCGGGCACTTCTTTCCAAATCTCAAGCACTGAATCCTGCTTGTAAATCCGCATCATCATGGCGGCCTCTGGCGAAGATCCCATGGCACTGAGTTGCGTTTTTACTGATGAGGAAAGCGGCTGCAACGCGCGCCCGTCCCCTTCAATAAGCGGGCTACAGGCAGATACAAACCCGCTAACAAGCCCGGCAACGGCCAACATTTTTGCGCTTTTCAGGAAATTCTTCAGCTTCAATCTAAAACAATCCGATACGTTAATTCCACAAGAAGTCAGAATGCAACACTAACACCAAATGATAACACACACCTAAAGTGGCGCACATTTTTCTAGCACATCAAAACGGCTTATCCCAACCCACCTCACGCACTTGAGATAAGTTCACTGCAGACGACTAAATCAACGACTTACCAATTTCCAGAAATTTTTTCCGACGATGCGCAACAACCTCTTCTCGCGACATAGAAGAAAACTCATCCAGAAATGCCTCAATCTGTGCTCCTACAGCCTCAATAACCAACTGTATATGACGGTGCGCGCCCCCTGCCGGCTCATTAACAATACCGTCAATAATGCCAAAATCGCTCAGGTCCTGCGCGGTAATTTTCATAGTGTTGGCCGCCTCCTGCGCCTTGCCCGCATCGCGCCACAAAATTGCGGCCCCTGCCTCCGGAGAAATCACGCTGTATATCGAGTTTTGCAACATCAAAACCCTATTGGCCGCAGCAATGGCAATTGCCCCTCCGGACCCGCCCTCACCAACAATCAGCGCCAGATTGGGCACGCCTATTTCAAGGCATTTTTGAGTGGATTGCGCTATGGCCTCAGCCTGTCCGCGCTCTTCGGCTCCAATTCCGGGATAGGCCCCGGGCGTATCCACAATATAAATCACCGGAATACCAAACCGGTCCGCCATATCCATAATCCGCACAGCCTTGCGGTATCCTTCAGGTCGCGCCATCCCAAAATTGTGCTTGAGTCTGGTTTGTGTTGAGGTGCCTTTTTCCGTTCCAATCAATGCAACAGGCCGTCCCCCAATCCGGCCAAACCCGGCCAGCAAAGCAGTATCTTCAGCAAAATTCCGGTCGCCGGAAAGGGGCGTCCATTCACTTACCAGCCCTGCAAGGTAATCGCTGAAATGGGGACGGTTAGGATGCCGCGCCACTTGAGTAATCTGCCAGGGGGTCAGTTTGGAATAAATGTCAACCAGCGCATCCTCACACCGGGTTTGTAACTTGACCAGCTCATCATTAATGGAAACAGCGGAATCCTCTTCCCCCATTTTTTTCAATTCGGCGATCTTACCGCGCAACTCGGCAACGGGTTTTTCAAAATCTAAATAGGCCTGCATTTACTCTCACTCAACTGCGCAACAACCACGCCAATATTTCTTGTAAAAATTTTCCCTCTAAAACTGGCGAGCCGACCCCGCCCTGTCAAGAACCTCGTCACATAAATTACTCTTTTTCACTAAGTGGATGATGGGATTGCACCAACCGGCTCAAACGCTCGTCCAGCACATGGGTATATATCTGGGTGGTGGAAATATCCGCATGGCCCAAAAGGGTCTGCACAACCCGCAAATCCGCCCCCCCCGCCAGCAGATGCGACGCAAAAGCGTGTCGCAACACATGGGGAGATACCCTGTTTGGCAAAATATTGGCCGCCAGCGCCAAATCCTTGAGCATACGGGCAAAAACCTGCCGCGTAACGTGACCGGTTTTCCCTTTTGCGGGAAATAAAAATCCTCCTGGCTCAACATCCTGTGCCAATGACATAACGGCATCACGCGCCCGATCAGTTAGTGGCACAATGCGCTCACGCCCCCCCTTGCCTTGAGTGGTTAAAAAATGTGCATCGCGCATTACCGCCGCCCGCGGCAGACAAATAAGCTCAGATACCCGCATTCCGGTGGCATAAAGTAATTCCAACATTACATATAATAGGCGCGTACGTTTTTTCATTGCCGGGGTATTTGCATTATTCATTGCCAGTTCAGCGGCCAAAAACAAGGCATCCACCTCCCCAATACTAAGAACTTTGGGCAGGTTACGGGCAAGTTTGGGGCTTTGCACAATCCTTGTGGGATCATCATCTCTAAGATTTTCAGCACACAAAAACCGGTGAAACTGGCGCACACAACTTAACCGCCGCGCCGCGCTGGCCCCCGAAAGGCCCTCACTTTCCAGATAAACCAGATAGGCCATGATCTGGCTGCGTTGCACCTTAAGGGCATCATACCCAAGCGCGCCAACAAAACTTAAATACCCCTCAAGATCGGCCCGATAGGCCACAATCGTATTTTGCACAGCGCCCCGTTCAGCGCTCATCATTTCTAAAAAGCTCTCAATCAAATGCACACCGTTAGTTCCGGCTGACACCTGACCCACCGCGCTAGCCCCCGGTTAACACACGGGTTGGCACACGAACGGTTACTTCTTTTTCGGTTGGCTCAACAAAAATGCTCAGCGCCACCATGCTGCCAAATACCAGCCCGCTCACAACCAGAAGAAATACAATAAACCGAATGAGTGTTGGCATACTTTTCCCCTGTCCTGATTCCGGGTTGATGTGACACTGGCGCAGTTTTCACAAAACTCTTTTGGTGCAAATTGGCCTTTCAGGCAAGCATTTACCCCTTCCAGAACTATTTTATCCTACGCGCCAATGCTTGACAAATGTTCCTCTGCCAGCTTCAACCCGACTAAACTTGGCACATTAACTGACAGGGAGAGCGTGTATTACGCATGGCCAACAACAAATCCAAACCCGCTATTACTACACTATTGGAAGAAATTGGCCCCGTCCCGCTGGTGCTGGTTGGCATGATGGGCGCCGGCAAAACCAGTGTTGGGCGACGTTTGGCGACACACATGGGCCGCAAGTTTCTTGATAGCGATCTCGAAATCGAAGCGGCAGCCGGCATGTCCATTGAGGATTTTTTTGCAACCCATGGGGAAGCGGATTTTCGGGTGGGAGAAACCAAAGTCATTCAACGCCTTTTGGGTGAAAGCAACATTGTCCTGGCAACGGGTGGCGGCGCTTTTATCAACCCTCTCACCAGAGATATCATAAAAAAACAATCGGTTTGTGTGTGGATCAGGGCAGATTTTGATCTGTTGTTTGCCCGTGTTTCGCGCAAAAGCAATCGCCCCTTACTGCAAACCCCAAACCCCAAACAAACCCTTAAAAATCTGATTGATGCCCGTTATCCGATCTACCAGAAAGCGGATGTTATCATTACCTCGCGCGACGTACCCCACGAAACGGTAGTCAATGACATTATTGAGGGGCTAAACGTGTATTTCCAGAAAACCGGACGAACCAAATAAAATGATCTCCACAGCCCCAACAACCGTTCATATTCCCCTTGAGGGTCGGCCCTATGACATTCACATCGGGCACGGCCTGCTTGAACAGGTAGGTGGCCAGCTCAAAACCATGTTTCCCGGCGCCCGTTTTGGCGTCATTACCGATGAAAATGTTGCACGCTCTCAATGGCCGCGCCTTGAAAAATCATTACAACAGGCGGGCTTGGATTTTACCCTTATTACCCTGCCGGCGGGCGAAGCGACAAAAAGCCATAACCACCTCAGCCAAAGCGTTGACGCCATACTTGAGGCAAAACTGGAACGTGACGACATCATCATCGCCTTTGGCGGCGGTGTGATCGGTGATCTGGCAGGATTTGTTGCCGCCATCACCCGGCGCGGTATGGACTTTGTGCAAATCCCCACCTCCCTTCTGGCCCAGGTTGATAGTTCTGTTGGTGGCAAAACCGGCATCAACTCCCCCCTTGGAAAAAATCTTGTAGGGGCGTTCCACCAGCCAAAACTGGTCGTTGCCGATCTTGATGTCTATGACAGCCTGCCCCCCCGCCAGTTCGCAGCAGGCTTTGCCGAAGTCATCAAATACGGCCTGATTGATGATGAAAACTTTTTCTTCTGGCTCGAAGAAAATCTGGATGAAATCATGAGCGGCGGGCCGGCAAGAGCTGAGGCTATTGCGCGCTCCTGCGCCGCAAAAGCAAGATTTGTCATTGCCGATGAATTGGAGGGAGGCGTACGCGCCCTGTTAAATCTTGGTCATACATTTGGCCATGCCCTTGAAACAGCTACTGGATATTCAGAGCGCCTTTTGCATGGGGAGGGCGTTGCGATTGGCATGGTTTTGGCCCACCGTTTCTCCGCCAGAACAGGCCTAAGTCCCTCCCAGGATAATGTACGCATCGAACGCTACCTGCAACGGGCCGGGCTTCCCATATCCATGGGAGAAATTAAAGGTAACCTTCCTGACACAAAAGATTTGCTGTCCTTGATGGCTCAGGATAAAAAGGCAACCCGGGGGAAAATGAATCTCATTCTTACCAAAGGCATTGGCAAGGCATTTATTGCCAAAGATGTTGATCCCGAAGAAGTCGCCAGTTTTATTGAGGAGATGCGCTAAATTATGAGCTTAACATTTTGGGTTACCCTTATTGGCATTGCTCTGCTGCTTTTTATTAGCGCCTTTTTTTCCGGATCCGAAACTGCCCTGACGGCAGCATCAAAAGCGCGCATTCATCAAATGGCGCGCAACGGCTCGTCCCGCGCCTCCATCGTAAAAACCCTGATCGCCTCCAAAGAACGCCTGATCGGCGCATTGTTGCTGGGCAATAATCTGGTCAATATTCTGGCATCCGCTCTGGCGACCTCGGTGTTGATCTCTGTATTTGGCGACAATGGAGTGATCTATGCCACCTTGATCATGACCCTTGCCGTGGTGATTTTTGCCGAGGTGCTTCCAAAGACATGGGCGATAAATCAACCTGAAAATTTTGCGTTGGGCGTCGCTCCGATCATTCGCCCGTTTGTAATTGTTTTTGCGCCCCTGACCGCTATTATTCAGGCGCTGGTGCGTGCCCTGCTCAATCTGATGGGTGTTAAAACGGATACGACCCACTCAGCCCTGGCCGGGCGCGAGGAAATCCGCGGCACCGTTGACCTGCTCCATGCTGAAGGTGAGGTGATTAAGGATGATCGCGATATGCTGGGGGGAATTCTTGATCTCTCGGAGCTTGAAGTTTCTGAACTGATGGTCCACCGCACGGCCCTGTTCACATTGGATGCCAGCCTGCCGCGCAAGGAAATCATTGACGCCGTGCTCAATTCCCCCTTTACCCGCATTCCCCTGCATATGGGGGACCCGGATGAAATTAGCGGTGTCCTGCATGGCAAGGACGTGTTGCGCGCACTGATCCGCGCCGATGGTGATATCAATAAAATCGATGTGGTAAAAATTGCCAGAAAGCCCTGGTTTGTTCCTGAAACAACCTCCGCCCAATCTCAACTAAACGCATTTTTGAAAAAGAATTCTCATTTTGCGCTGGTGGTGGATGAATATGGAGAAGTGCAGGGCATTGTAACCCTGGAGGATATTTTGGAAGAAATTGTTGGCGAAATATCTGATGAACACGACCTTGAACTTGAAGGTATCACCAAACAAAGCGATGGCTCCTATATTGTTGATGGAGCTTTACCCATCCGCGATCTCAACCGCGCGCTGAACTGGGACCTGCCCGATGAAGAAGCCACCACGATCGCCGGTCTTGTGATCCATGAAGCCAAATCCATCCCCGATCAGAGCCGCCAGTTTACTTTCCATGGCCTTAGAATCAAAATTGTCAAAAAGACCCTCAACCGCCTGGTCCAGTTGCGCATTACCCCGATCAAAAAATCCTGAAAAATATTATTGCCGGCTAAACATTGAAACATATCCAAACAGCACCAAAATCTAGCGGACGGGACTTTTCACCACCTTAATCACCAATGCATGCAGTTCGCCTTCAAACTCTTGTTTAAGCACGTTGGTAATCGCACGGTGTTGCGCCACGCGCGACATGCCCTTTAGCTGGTCAGCACTGATCTCAACCCTGAAATGCGTTGATTTCCCCTCAATCCAGTTGGCATGCCCGCGATGTTTTTCGGATTCATCAATCACCCGCAAAAAATCGGGGCTGAAAGCGTTTGTAAGTTTTTTTTCAATATTTTGCAAAATACCCATATGAAAACCTGTCCCTTTACTGCTAATGTGCCAAATCGTTTTTTAGGCCAATTATTTTTCCATCAGTCAATTAGCAGGATTAGACCGCTGAGTGCCAATCTTTTCAACTCGATCCGCATAAAACCCCGCGCCCGGGCCACTGACAAACCCGAAGGTCCCGTTTGCGAATGGGACGGGTGTGAAAAACCGGGGAATAAACGCGCGCCCAAGGGCAAGGTTGCCGAAGGCGAATTTCATAATTTTTGTCTGGCCCATGTGCGTCAGTACAATAAAACATTCAATTATTTTGCCGGCATGGAAGATTCAGCCGTTGCCAGCGAAATGAAAAATGCCCGCTCAACCGGCGAGCGCCCCACATGGCAGCAGGGAACAAACCCCACATCCAAAAAGCGCAAACCGGTAGACAAGCGATTTGCTGACCCTTTGAACCTGTTTGCCCGCGTTGCTAACAATCGTGGACGCAAGCCCATGACTGAACGCGAATTGCGGTTGGTAGAATCCGACAAGCGCGCCTTTGAGGTTCTGGGGTTTTCCACCCGCGTGCAGGCCGACGAACTGAAAAAAGCCTATAAGGAAATGGTCAAACTTCACCACCCGGACGCAAACGGCGGTGATCGTGGATCAGAGGACCGATTGCGCGCCATTATTACCGCCTATAACCACCTCAAAGCCAAAGGATTTGCTTCCTGACAATTTTGGATACATAACGAAGCAAACGCGCCCTTCAAATAAAACCATCCCGGACAAAAGAAATGAGCGACCAAACAAACGTGCCTGATACAGAATTTAGTGTACGCGACCTTTTCGGCATTGATAGCGACATGATTGTTAAGGGCTACAAAAGCCGCACCGAATATGTTCCCCCCGTTGATGAGGGGTATTTATTTGATCGCAACACCACACTGGCCATTCTGGCTGGATTTCAATTTAACCGACGCGTCATGGTTCAGGGCTATCATGGCACTGGCAAATCAACCCATATCGAACAGGTGGCAGCACGGCTCAATTGGCCGCTGGTCCGCATAAACCTTGATTCCCATGTCTCCCGGATCGACCTCGTGGGCAAAGATGCCATCGTCATTAAAGACGGCCAGCAAATCACCGAATTCAAAGATGGTATGCTGCCATGGGCGGTTCAGAACAATGTCGCGCTGGTTTTTGACGAATATGATGCGGGACGTCCCGATGTAATGTTTGTAATCCAGCGTATTCTGGAGGCTTCAGGCCGCCTGACTTTGCTTGATCAGAACCGGGTCATCACCCCCCACCCGGCATTTCGACTTTTTGCCACAGCCAATACTATTGGACTGGGAGACACGTCCGGGCTTTATCATGGAACCCAGCAAATCAATCAGGGCCAGATGGATCGCTGGTCCATGGTAGTCACTTTGAACTATCTGGCACACGAAAAAGAAGTGGGGATCGTGTTATCCACAGCACCCACCTATGACACTGAGGAGGGCAGAAAAACTATCTCCAATATGGTGCGGGTTGCCGACCTTACTCGTTCAGGTTTTATCAATGGCGACCTTTCCACGGTTATGAGTCCACGTACAGTCATCACGTGGGCTGAAAACGCACAGATTTTTGATGATGTCGGATTTGCATTCCGCCTTACTTTTATCAACAAGTGTGATGACTTGGAAAAGCCGGTCGTCGCCGAATTTTATCAGCGGGTTTTCGGGGTGGATTTACCCGAAAGCTCTGCAAACCTCGCAATCAGTGCATAAAAACAGTGTAAGGCAAAATGGCAAAAGCCCCCGCCAGCAAAAAAAACAGCCCGGATCACTCACTGGTGTTCAAATCAGCGGTTGGCGCGGTGGTACGCGCCATTTCCGCTGATGCAGAACTAGAGGTCAGTTTTTCATCCGACAGGCCGGTTTTAACTGCCGACAAGGCGCGCCTCGCCGCCCTTCCCCGCACCATGAGCATGCGAGATGTCTCAATCGCCCGTGGACAGGGAGATGCCATGGCCATGCGTCTGGCCGCCCACGATACCAAAATGCATAATCGGCGCAGCCCCGCTGACCCCGATGCCAAAGCAGCCTTTGATTCACTGGAACAGGCGCGCGTTGAGGCGCTTGGTTGCGTGCGCATGCAGGGCATGAAAACCAATATTTCTCACATGCTTGAAGATCGCATGGAAAGGGCCAAATTTTCCCAGGTAACCGAACAGGCCGATGCGCCCCTCGCAGAGGCGCTGGGACTTATCCTGAGAAGAAATCTGGCCGGGCTGGATATCCCCCCTTCCGGGCAAAAAATTGTAGACCTGTGGAGCGATCATATTCACGAACTGGCAGGACAGTCCTTAAAAACTCTCTCACAGAGTGTGGATGACCAAAATGCCTATTCCCTTGCCGCCCGCGACCTGCTCAGTGATCTTAACCTTGCCCCTGAATTCAGCCATGACGACCCCGATTTAGCCGAAGAGGAAGATGAAGAAAGTCAGGACGAAGCCAGTCAGAAAAGCAGCTCTGAAGATCAGCCCCCCGATAGTGAGGATGGACAATCAGAAGACGCCGATATGGATCAGGATGATGCCCAGGGGGCCGAACAAAGTGAAGGGGAAACAGAGGGAAGCGACGCTGATCTTGAAGAAATCACTGAAGATGCCCCTTCTGAAACGAGCGCAGATGCAACCGACCAATCCCTGCCCGATGGGGCCAACGCTTTGGCAAATGCCTTCCATTACAAAATTTTTACCACCAAATTTGATGAAACTATTTCAGCCGCAGACCTTTGCCCCCCCGAGGAACTGACCCAGCTTCGCGCCCTGCTGGACAAACAACTGGATTCCCTGCATGGCGCGGTGGCCCGATTGGCCAACAAACTCCAGCGCCGCCTGATGGCCCAGCAAAACCGCTCCTGGCAGTTTGATCTGGAAGAGGGCGTACTTGATGCTGCCCGCCTGCCCCGCGTCATTATTGATCCCATGCAGGCCCTTTCATTCAAAAAAGAAAGCGATACCGAATTTCGCGATACTGTGGTGACCCTGTTAATTGACAATTCAGGATCCATGCGCGGCCGCCCCATCACCATTGCCGCCATTTGTGGCGACATTCTTGCCCGTACCCTTGAGCGCTGCGGCGTAAAAGTCGAAATTCTCGGCTTTACCACCCGCGCATGGAAGGGGGGGCGCTCCCGGGAAGATTGGCTCGAAGCCAACCGCCCGCAAAATCCTGGGCGGGTCAACGATATTCGCCATATTATTTATAAATCCGCAGATCAACCATGGCGTCACGCACGGGATAATCTGGGGCTTATGATGCGCGAGGGCCTGCTCAAGGAGAATATTGACGGAGAGGCTCTAAAATGGGCCCATCAACGCATTCTTGGGCGGCCTGAAAGTCGCCGTATATTGATGGTAATTTCTGATGGCGCGCCGGTAGATGACAGTACCCAAAGCGTCAATCAGGGAAATTATCTGGAGGCCCATTTGCGTCAGGTTATCGAAGAAATTGAAACCCGCTCCCCCGTTCAGTTGGTCGCTGTGGGCATTGGCCATGATGTCACCCGCTACTACTCCCGCGCCGTCACCCTGCTTGATGCTGAGGAACTGGCGGGCGCATTAACAGACAATCTGGCGGATTTGTTTGACGAAAAGCCAAAGGCCAGTTCAAGCCGCGCGCCAGGTTCAAGGCGACGTGCGGGATGAGGGCATCTCTCGTTTCCAACCCGTTCGCGTTAGCATCAATAGCCCTCGTCACGGTGGCAATGGTGGCTCCCCTAACTTCGACCCGCGCAGCGCCGGTGGAAATACTCGCCCAGACAATCGAGCAATACCAGTCGCGCCCCATCGGTGACAAAATCGGCAACCTTATTTGGCGTGGTGGCCTGGTTCTTGAAGGGCCAGACAATTTCGGAGGTATTTCCGGGCTTACATTTATATCGGAAAATCAATGGATTGCAGTAACTGACCGTGGTCAATTTATTTCAGGCGTCCTCTCTTTTGATCGCGGTCAAATAATTGGCCTTGATAAGGTAGAGATGGTTCCCATCAGAAACTCAAGCGGCAATCCCCTGCCACGAAACTATTCCAGGGATGCCGAAGCCATCGATACAATCTATCGTTATGGCCGCCCCGCCGCTATTCGGGTAAGTTTTGAAAACCTTACCCGCGTTGCCGATTTTGATATTCTCTCCGCACGCCCCAGTGGTCCGGCGCGTGAAGTGCCAATACCCAAATGGCTCAGCGATCTGCGCACCAACAAATCCCTTGAATCAGCCTGTATTGCGACCAGTGCCTCCCCCATCGCCGGTTCAACATTACTGATTACCGAAAATCAGCGCACCAGCGAAAACAATCATTCCGCCTGGCTTTTGGGAAACCGGGACAAGGGCGCGCTTTCCCTTGCAGCCGACGGCGGGTTCAGCCCCACCGATTGCAAATTTCTTCCTGACGGGGATCTGTTGATACTTGAACGCGGCACCGGTTTTTTTACCTTCACTATGCAGGTTCGCCGTTTCAAGGCGCAAGACGTGCGCAAAGGCGCGCTGTTAACCGGTGAGGTCATATTGAGCGGGTCAGGGGGCGACATTGACAACATGGAAGCACTTGGCCTGAGAAAAGCCGAAGACGGTTCAATCCGTATCGTGATAATGTCTGATGACAATTTTAACGACTGGGAACGCACTTTGTTGCTGGAATTTGAACTTCTGGACTAAGTTTTTAGCCAAAACCCAATTGTTACGTCGAAACCTTGATGGCCTTGCCGCCAGGTTTGGCCCTTAAAATCCCATAGGGCACCAACATGGCCAGCGCCACCAGCATTTTCACGCCAAAGTCCCCAAGCGCCCAGGATATCCAACGCGGCGCCTCAAAAGAAAACACACCCAAAACAGGGGACAACTCACCAACAAAGCCATCAACCTGCCCCAGAAAGGCAAACGGGGTGGCAAAGGCCAGAGTAAAAAACAGTGCAGTGTCCAATATGGAACCAAAAACCGATGAAATCAGCGGTCCCCGCCACCAGGCAGTGGCGCGCAAGCGCTCAAAAATAGCCACGTCCAGCATCTGCGCCAAAAGAAACGCGGTCCCCGAGGCAATGGCAATGCGCGGAGTGGCCAGCCAGACAGACAATATAACGGCGATCACAAACCCCACCAAAACAACCCTGCGCGCGCCCTGCGCCCCTAAACGTTGATTGGTAAGGTCAGTAATCAAAAAAGCGATCGGGTAGGTAAATGCACCCCATGTCAGGAGATCAGCAAAATTCAGATTTCCCAGATGGGCCTCTACAGGAAACTGAACCAAAAAATTTGAAAGAACGACAATAAATGTCATCGCGCCAATAAAAGGCAAGAACTTTACAGATAAAATACGAGTGAGCATAATCAATGCACCCCAAAAGCTGGCCGCACTTCGGGAAACACCCAACGCGGCAAAAACAAAGAAGCGGCGGACAAACCATGCCCACCGCTACACTATTCAATTGTTTGGTAAAAACATTAAGAGGCCAGAGCCGCCTTAACTTCACGCTTCACCAGCAATGCGCGCTTGGACAGTTCAATGTCTTTTGCCTTGAGCAAAAACAAATCCAGTCCGCCACGATGTTCCACCGTGCGCAATGCCTGAGCGCTTACTTTGAGCTTCACAGAACGCTCAAGAGATTCAGACATCAAGGTTACAGTACAAAGATTTGGCAAAAACCGACGACGGGTCCGGTTGAGCGCATGGCTCACATTATTTCCCGTCATCACACCTTTGCCGGTTAATTCACAACGCCTTGCCATGATATTCAATTCCTAAAAAACTGCCCTGCGCAACAAAAGCCCGGGCGAACTAGCTAAAATTACTTCAAACCATTTGCAAAACCTCAGGAGACCTAAAAAAGCATCCCTAACCAAACACGGGTTTGAAGTTGAAAAAGTTGAGCCTAAATAGGCAAACCTTGGCCCCCAGTCAAGCACAACCCGCATCTTATCGTCCTATGATCACATTACATTATCCTGAATGCCTTGAATCTAGCGAATTACAAGGGCATTCTGACCGGCAATCTGATTCGTTTATATATGGCCCCTGCCGGTCCTGCATAAAAAAACCACCTGATGCCCCCCAATTGGACACAGGCCTGATTGAAAGAATACCAAAGAAGATGTTCTTAGCAAAATTGCCTAACTCATTCCATCCCAGAGAACTGTCAACAAACCTGATGCCCAAAAAACTGATGACGAAATCAAACAAAATTTTTTCGCAAATTGCCTTCTTTGGCGTGATCTTTGTTGCCCCTGTTGCACAAGCTGCCACACCCCTCGTTGTAAATGCCAAATATGTGCTTTCAGTCGCTGGCACTATTGTTGCGGATATGAACATCCAACTAAACGATAGCGGCAGCGCATATACTTTGAACCTGGACGCAAACGTTGCGGGGTTGGGAAACCTTGTGGCCCAGGGCTCCGCCACCATCGAGGTTTCAGGCACCTCAGCGGGGGGAGAATATGCCGGTGAGAGTTTTCAGCTTATCACCCGCTCCTCACAAAGTACCGTTGATGTCAAAGTGCAATATGCAAACGCCAATGTAACCGCTTTTGTGGTCACCCCCCCCTTGCAACCGCGCGTTGACCAGGTGCCGGTACAACGTTCCCAGCTGCGCAATGTTGCTGATATGCTCAGTGCCTTTGTTCTTCAGGCAAATACGCTGGACCGCTCCCTTTGCGATCGAAAATTGCGCATTTTTACCGGTGTTGAGCGCTTTGATCTGGACATGCGATTTGTCGCAAGTGAGGTCGCCACTTCGCAACGCACCGGATATCAGGGGCCGGTAGTTGCCTGCCAGTTGGCCTACAACCCCATTTCAGGCCATTACACATCATCAGAAATCACCTCATATCTGGAAGCCTCTGAGCGCATGTTGATCTGGTATGCTCCAATAGAAAATTCCAACACATTCATCCCCTATAGGGTCTTAATCGGCACTTCCCTTGGTGATCTTTCTATGGGGCTCACCCGCCTAAACTGACTTTTGTCAAAAGCGGGCAAGGCACCTTTTATCAAACCACCTTTTCAAGCAACCTGTGAAAAGCCACCTCTGCTCACGCACGTGCACTAAAAGCACGTCCCTTCAGGCGTTGGTTTTACAATCGTTTTTGTCCTCACAAAGCGACCCTGGTTTTTTGCGCAAAAACCCCCTGTCCCACTCTGAAACGTCAACCCCTTTGCCAAAAAAACTCTACGTAAAAAACCCTTGTTTCATCGACAAACACATCGTTAACGCTCAAAAAACCCGCACCAATCCCGGTTTACAAATCGTTTACTTTTCTTCTGATTCTGTGCCAATTCACCCAATGTTAATAAAGATTAATCAGTTTTGAGGCAATTTGCCCCCTTTGCCTTCCCTTGGCCAAACTCTTGCGTCAGTTTGGAAAACCACCCACAAAATACGGTATAGAACAAAGCAGGAAACCTATATAAATTGCGATTCGGACAGGGTTTGTTCCTTATTCGTACTGAACATTAACAAAAACAGGTTTTTCTCGAAGACAA
>JAJRRJ010000013.1 GCA_024279575.1 Alphaproteobacteria bacterium
CCGCCCTCACCCGGCTGAATTCCCAGATTGCTGAACTCTCCGACCTGCTGCAACTGGAACGTGGAAACTCGGATGATCTGCAATCCACCATCGACTCTTTGTCCGCCACCCTTTCGGGTGCTCAAACAGAACGGGACAGCCTTGCAAGTCAGGTGGCAGGCTTTGGAGCCGGATTAGCTGACCGCGACACGCAACTCCTGGAGCTGAATACAGAACTTCTTGCTGAACAAGAGCTTTCTGATGAAGCCAATGCCCAGCTTTTGTTGCTAAACCAACAACTTGCTGCCCTGCGCACCCAGATTGGTGCACTGGAACAGGCCCTTGAAGCCTCTGAGTCAAAGGATGTCGAATCACGCACGAAAATCACTGATTTAGGGCGCCGTCTGAACCTGGCTCTAGCCCAAAGAGTACAGGACCTTTCCCGGTATCGCTCTGATTTTTTTGGCCGTTTGCGCGAAATTCTTGCAGATCGTGCCGATGTGACAATCGTTGGAGACCGTTTTGTATTTCAATCTGAAGTGCTGTTCTCAGCCGGACAAGCCAATATTTCAGCTCAAGGTAACGATGAAATATCAAAGCTGGCCGACGCCATTTTGCAGTTGGAAAATGAAATTCCACCCGAAATCAACTGGGTTTTGCGCATTGATGGCCACACGGACCGTCGCCCGATTTCAACCATTCAATTCCCCTCCAACTGGGAACTTTCCGCCGCGCGTGCCATTTCTGTTGCCCAGCTGCTTATTGAGCGAGGAGTTTCCCCCCACCGCCTGGTTGCCGCCGGATTTGGAGAATTTTCCCCCCTTGATCCTGAGGACAATGAAGACGCCTATCGGCGTAACAGACGCATCGAATTCAAACTAACAGAATAAAACTAAATACCGGTCTGAAACTGCAAACGGGCCAATTCAGCATAGCGCCCGCCCTCCCCGATCAATTCATCATGGGTGCCAGAGCTGATCAACTCCCCCCCATCCACAACCAGAATTCTGTCCGCATCACGAATTGTGGCCAGTCGGTGGGCTATCACAAGCGTCGTGCGGCCCCGCATCAGCCGCTCCAGCGCCTGTTGCACCAACAACTCACTTTGCGCATCAAGTGAACTTGTCGCCTCATCAAGTAACAATATGGGCGCATCCTTAAGCAAGGCCCTAGCAATAGCCAGACGCTGCTTTTGCCCCCCCGAAAGCATCACCCCACGCTCGCCGACGACGGAATCGTATCCATCACTTAGCTTGGAAACAAACTCATCCACCAGCGCCGCTTTTGCCGCAGCAACAACCTCGGCATCGCTGGCATCAGTTTTTCCAAATCGAATATTATCTGCAATGGTACCTGAAAAAATTGTACTTTCCTGCTCCACATAGGCAAATCGCTGGCGCAGATCTGCGGGCGAAACCTTTCGCAAATCCACCCCGTCCACCAGAATTTCTCCCGATGACACATCATAAAATCTTTGTAACAAAGCAAAAAGTGTTGATTTACCCGACCCTGACGGCCCAACAATAGCAACGGTTTCACCCTTAGCCACACTGAATGAAATATCCGACAGAACAACTTCATTTTTACGTGTAACATACGTGAAGCCAACCTTGTTAAATTCAACCGTACCCAATGGTGGGATAGGCATGGCCACAGGATTTGTCACGACCGGCATCAATGATTCAGTTTGCAGGATTTCCACCAACCGCTCAGTCGCCCCGGCGACCGTTTGCAACGAACCAAAAATTTCTGACATATTTATCAGCGCCGAAGACGCCATTATCGAATAAATCAAAAATTGACCCAATTGGCCCGCTGTCACACTTCCCTCAAAAACTGATTTGGCCCCCCACCAGATTAACAGGACAATCGCACCCATGCCCAGAAAGGTCACAATGGCAATCAATATCGAACGCGCGCGCAAGCGGGTGACTTCCGCCCCATAGGATTCTTCTGAATATTTTGAAAAATGCGAGATTTGGCGTTCTTCCTGCACGAACGATTTGATGGTTTTAGTTGCACTAAGAGCTTCGGTTGCCATCGCAGAAAGGTCAGCCAGTGCATCCTGAGTGCGCCGCGACATCTTGCGCAGTCGCCGCGCAAAGTAGACAATTGGCATAACCAGCAACGGTACACCCACCACAACTGCAAATGCCAGCTGGGTGCTGGTCAAAAACATCATAATTACAGCGCCAATAATCGTCACCAGCGAGCGCAATGCCAATGTGGCGCTCGACCCGATAGCCCCACGCACCGTTGCCACATCTCCATTAAGCCTTGATGTCAGCTCCCCAACCCGATGGGTATCAAAATATGTTGCATCCAGTTCCAGCAATCGCTTGAAAACCGCGGTTCGGATATCTGTTAAAACCCGCTCCCCAACCACCGCAATAAAATAGTGTCGTGCCCCCCCCGCTCCTGCCATAATCCCGGCGACCAGCAATATCATCCAGCCATATTGTGCAACCTCTTCAAGATTTTGCTCAACAAACCCTTTATCCAGCAATCCAGCTGCAAACAACGGAATACTCAATTGAGCTGCAGCCGCAATCAATAAAAACAACAGGGTCAAAATGAGACGCCTGGGGTAGCGCAGCAAAAATGGTATAAGTGCCTTTAGGGGCCGCAGGCTTTTGCTCCTTGGTCTTAACGCATCATCTGTTTCAACCAGTGAATCTTTCGACCCGCTTTTTTGTGCTACTTCACTCATTATTTTTGACTATACCCAAGGAAACCCATACCAGACTAAATAGGCATTGCTTTTAAGAAGCGCAACCGGCAAGCCTCATCCCAAAGCCCCCATTTAGCTCGGGCGCAAGATTTTTTTTAGCCCCGTGCAAGAGAGGCTTGCCCTTTGCCCCCTTTTTCGTATAGAACGCGCTCAATCAGTTTACCAACCGCAATTCATGTGAGCGAATTAGAAGCGTTTGCCCACCACATAATTCCCTTGAGGTTCCAATGAAAAAAGACATCCATCCTGATTACCATACCATTAATGTGGTAATGACAGACGGCACCAAATATCAAACCCGCTCAACCTATGGAAAAGAAGGGGATACCCTTCAACTTGATATTGATATCAAAACGCATCCAGCCTGGACCGGCGGCAAGGGTCATCTGATTGACCGCGGCGGGCGGGTTTCCCGATTCAAAGAAAAATTCAAAGGCATTTTGGGCTCTTAAAAACCCAAAAAAGATGCTTATTACAAAATTACCCCGACTTGAAAAAAGACCGGGGTATATTTTTGCAAAAAATAGAAATAAATTTGGTTTATTGAGAACCAAATGCATCCCTCAACCGGGTCAATTGATCAACAATATCATTGTCATCCTTGGAAGGAATAGTTGGAATTTCCTGCCGGTCATAATTGTCAAACCGTACAACGCGATCAAACAGATTATCCCCTTTTTCAATATATTCCAAAAACCTTTGTGGCAATTCATCCCACCCCGGTCCACCCCTTTGTGAAGGGGTTGCTGAAAACTTTACCTTGGATTTTTCATCCCGTGCGCTTTCCGCAGAAATTTCTTTCTCGTGCACAGCTCTTTGCAAAAGCAACCAGGATGCCAATTGCATCAAACGGGTGGTTAAACGCATGGACTCCGTGGCATACAGAAAACTTGTTTCACGACTAAGCTCACGACTCTTGGTGCGTCCCTCCCCATCCAGATAGGCCGCCACTTCTTCAATTAGTCCCATGCCCTGATCATAAAGTCGCGTAAAATCCCCAAAAGCGACCAAATGCGGCCCAATGGCTATCGGCGTGGTTTTTGAAGACTTATTGTCCAAGGAAGCTACTCGCTGTTAGAATTTTGGCGCACTATACAGCCAAATTCTTAATGAGCACATGCCAAACGTCAAAATTGTGGCAAAATAGTCAACAGCGGAAATTCTCAAATTTCAGACAAAAAAAAGAGCTGTAAAAACAGCTCTCGGAGTTAATAGGGAGGCGTCAAACAGAAGGGAAAACCACTCTGTTAAGTTCGAATATCGAACAAGACCAATCTAGGCAATTTGTATTAAAGAAACGTTAATCAGAGTCATTTTCTTAACCTTGTCCCTTGTGAAACCGTCAACCACAAGAGGTCCGCGATAAGGTTTTATCAATGATAACCATTACTTAAAGATGCTTTCGGCGGCTGAGCGACTGGCGGATTTGTGTTTGATTTCCGCTTCCAGACGCTCAATTTCACCGCGCAATGCCTCAACCCTTTGTAAAAGCTCATCAACGGACATAGCGTCCAGTACCATACCCAACTCATGGGGTCTTTTACCCATTATCGGCTCATCAGCATCCATGATCCCCCCTTAATCTAACCTTAAATTCAAAAATTCGGCCTTGTGAAACAAACCTTGTTTGTTCAAACTCTCTCCAAAATAGCCAAAAACGGAAAACCTCACAATGCCAAATCCAACAAATTTCACTTAAGTCGGGTGCAAACAGTGATCAAAAAATTCCCCACCATGCACGCAATAATAACCTTAAGTGCAGGCCCCCCGGATGTAATGGAGTTGCAGGAAGTCCCAATGCCAGTGGCTCAAAAAGGGAGCATTGTGATCAAAACAGAGGCCGCAGGCGTAAACAGACCAGACATATTACAACGTCTGGGAGTCTACAGCCCGCCCATTGGCGCCTCACCCCTGCTGGGACTGGAAATCGCTGGAACAGTTGTTGAAATCGGCCCGACTGTTAAAAACTGGTGCATTGGCGACCCCGTTGTTGCGCTGACCAACGGCGGGGGCTACGCCCAATTCGTATCCGTTCCCGCTGGACAGGTTCTTCCCCTGCCCAAAAACTACTCAATGGTTGAAGGAGCTGCCCTGCCAGAAACCTATTTCACCGTACGCCAGACCTTAATCGAGCGGGCAAGTTTGAAAAAAGGCCAAAGCGTACTTATCCATGGGGGTGCCAGCGGTATCGGGGCAACCGCAATCCAGCTCACACGCCTGGCTGGTGCTGTGCCATTTGCAACGGTTTCCACTCAGCTCAAGGCCGATTATGCAAAATCGATGGGCGCAGAGCAGGTAATCAACTATATCAACCATGATTTTGTTGAGCGCATCAATCAACTCACAAATGCAAAAGGGGTTGATGTTATTTTGGATATCGTGGGGGGTGAGTACCTTGATCGCCATCTCAAATGCATCGCCATTGGCGGCACGATTATTCAACTGGCAATGCTGGGGGGGGCCAAAGCTGAAATCAACCTGGCCCGTCTGCTGATGAAACAAATTACCCTTTTTGGTTCAACCCTGCGCGCCCAGCCAGACAAAGTAAAAGCCGGTCTGGCTAAAAA
>JAJRRJ010000205.1 GCA_024279575.1 Alphaproteobacteria bacterium
ACTGCCACCCTTGAGGCAGGTCAGGGAATTTTGTGCAATAACTCCCTTCACAATCGGACCGCTTTTGACCCTGAAAAAGATCGCAGCAGTGATCGCCTGATTTTCAGGATACGTTTTCACAATCGAGTAAAAGGAACCTGATCACTATGGCAAAGCTAAGTGATTTAATTATCCAACACCCTGAAGTCGACAATTTCGCCGCACTGGAAAATCTGGTGGCCCATGCCGGGGAATCTGGAATTATGTTTTTGGAATTTGATCTTAAACCCGATTACAAAGACACCCCGAAAAAATGGGAATGGAAACTGGAGGCCGCTTTTACGCGCGGGATTCAATATGACTGAGGAAAAAGTTGTCGACCGCTCCAGTCACGCCCTTCCCTATGGCCGCACACTTAATTTCAAAACTGTCACCCATGACGATGGTTTTTCACTTTTGCGCATGACCATTCGCGAAGGGCGCCGTTTTACCATTATTGATCTGGATGAGAATTCGGCCAAAGCCCTCAGTGCGGATCTTGCTGACTGGGCCAAAAACAAATCAGGCACCAGCTAATTCTATTCAACAAAAGGCATCGTTAAGGCAAATGGATTTTCTTCCGGTATTTTTAGACATTAAAGGCAAGCGCGTATTGGTTGATGGTGGGGGCACTGTTGCGGCAAGACGCGTACAAAGCGCCCTTAAGGCCGGAGCCAATGTCAGCGTTTTTGATCAAAATCCAGGCGACGAATTTGCGCCCCTGCTTTCCCATGACAATTTGACCATTCACAACCGCCTGCCTCAGGCAAGCGACTTCGACGATGTCATCATTGCCTACGGGGCCTCTGAAGACCCTGCGCGCGACAAGTTTTTGGCCCAAACAGCGCGCCAAAAAAAAATTCTGGTAAACGTTGCCGATGTTTTTGAATATTGCGACTTTATCACCCCCTCAGTGGTTGATCGCAGTCCCCTTGTCGTTGCGATTTCATCATCAGGTACAGCGCCTGTCATTGCCCGCATCATGCGGGCACGCATCGAATCTCTTATTCCAGCAACCTATGGGCGCCTGGCTGAATTCCTGGGGGGCTTTCGTCAGGCAGTCGCTGATAAAATATCGAGCACCGTTGACAGGCGACATTTTTGGGAACGTGTAATTGATGGTCCCGTTGGTGACCTGTTTCTGGCAGGTGATCAGAAAAACGCTGAACAACGCCTGCTTTCCTCCCTTGAAAAGGTTGGCAAACAGGAATCAAAAGCAAATACCGGCGAAGTTTACCTGGTAGGCGCTGGCCCCGGCGACCCCGACCTGTTGACCTTTCGTGCCTTAAGACTAATGCAGCGCGCTGATGTGGTTCTGTATGACCGCCTCGTTAGTGACGATATTTTAACACTGGTTCGCCGGGACGCCGAACGGATAAATGTAGGCAAACGCCCAAAAAACCATACCATGGAGCAACAGGACATTTCCCAGATGCTGGCAGATCTGGCACTGAAGGGAAAACGTGTGTTGCGCCTCAAGGGGGGCGACCCGTTCATTTTTGGTCGCGGCGGTGAAGAAATCGAAAAGCTGGGTCAGCACAATATTCCTTTTCAGGTTGTGCCGGGCATCACCGCATCGATCGGTGCAGCCTCCTACGCCGGCATCCCCTTAACCCATCGGGACCATGCCCAATCCTGCATTTTTATTACCGCCCACGGCAAAGACGGGGTGCTGAACCTGGACTGGGACGCCCTGCTCCGCCCCTCACAGACCGTCGCAATTTATATGGGCCTGTCCAATTTACAACAATTGGCCAAAGAATTTGTTGCCCATGGTGCGGATCCAAACGTACCTGCCGCACTGATTGAAAACGCCACCTGTTCCAATCAGCAGGTTGTCATTGGCACGGTAAAAACCCTGTTTGATGAAGCAACAAAAGCCAAAGTTAAAGGCCCTTCAATCATCATAATTGGCGATGTGGTTAAGCTCCATTCTCAATTAAAGTGGATAACCCCAACCCAAAACGATACGCATGCCATGAGCTTGCAGGCTCAAAAACGACTTTAGCAAAAGGCGCCTTGTACCATCCCTCGCCTTATCAACGTAAAGTGAAAACCAAATGTCTGATGTGACGCCAAAAACACAAATTCCAGATTCTGCGCGCATGCTGGAAAATGCAGAATACACAACAGATTTTCTCAAATACATTGCCCATGCCGGGCGATTGATGATCCTTTGCCGCCTGAGCGAGGGCCCCGCCAGTGTGGCAGAACTGGAAGAAACCCTCACAGTTCCCCAAACGTCAGTGTCAAAGCAACTTGCGCGTCTGCGCCGAAAAGGGTTGGTAGAATTTAAGCGTGAGGGGCGTTCAATTATTTATTCCCTGTCCGACGAACGCGCCCGCGAGCTGGTCGGCACATTGTATAAGCTGTTTTGCGAACCGCAAAACAAGTGCAAGCTTTAGTCGCGCGAAAAACCTACTTCGCCCCCATCCCCTTAAACATCTCTTTCCACTGATTTTCATTTACAAAAACATAGAGTGGCGTGTTTTTACCCAAAATCTCATGAATTATATCAAATGTTTGCCCCATTCCACACGAATGAACTCCATTGACTATTTCTGGAAACAATTCCAAAGCCCGCTTAAACAAAGAACCGCTACGCCAATAAAAATACTTTTTTGAACCGGGACTGAAATCAGTGGATTTTGCCTTAAGAACATAGGTTGCAACGCTGGGAAAACTGGGGCTGTCGCGATGGGTAAGCGTTAGCCAATTAATATCACCCCCCCACAGATGTTCAATTTGGCGCGCTCTCCCTGCCCCCAGATTATCATCGCACCCACAAACCCAGATACCCTGTGCAGCAAATTCGAACCAGCTTTTCACACCGCTGGCCCAAATCAACTGATCCCCGATCGCCCTCAAATAACTCTGGGGTATGGCAGAGCTGGCAAGTAATAGCGCATCAGCCTTTTTCATCTCCGCAAGAGATTTTTCAGATATCAAAACTGGTTCCCGCACAAAAAAATCACCACTTTTGAGGGGTGGGCAAATCTCATTTTCTTCAATATTGCTCCAGTCAACACCAGGTCTGACCACCTCAAATTGATCCAGATTTTCTCCCGCATCCGTCATGCCACGCAACGCAAAAATTTTGCCAAGTTCACGCGTTTCAACACAAACTCCAATTTTCTGATGGCATCCGCCACCATAGAGTTTGAGAATTTTACGCTCTGCCTCAACATCCTCAAAGGTTCCCAAATGATTGATTTTTGCCAACAATTTGACCAGATCATTCCGCCCGGATGCAACTTCTACGACCAACGCCCCCTGAGCGGCGGCAGGCGGATTGCAACTCACTGGCAACACCATCCACTGACATTGTTCAATTCCGTGCCTGATTTTTTTGACACTGCTGGCAAAATTATCATGCCTCCGGCTTAAATCCTGCGCACCAAGCAACCGGTCAATGGCCGCCTTTGCCACCACCAGCCCGTGCGCATCCCCGCCCAGCAACTTATCCAGACGCGTTTGGATGTTTCCACGCACATCCTCAAAACGAATCCGCTTGACCCCACCCGGCATAGCTCGTTTCAGAAAGCCAGTAAGATTGTGCATACGGCGCGGTGATGAAGATAAAAGTCGCAACTCACTATTTTGTTCGACTTCCTTCAATACGGACTTTTTAATCAATAGAAGATCACGAGGATCTGCCCGATTCAGGGTTGCTGCCAACATAGTGGAGCCATCATTCTCAGTGGGTAGATCCTTCCACGAATGCACCACCATATCCACATCGCCATCTAACAGCTTTTGGCGAAAATCCTGCGTAAACACCCCCTGACTTGGCATTTTCCACAAGGGATCCTGTTGGTTTTGATCTCCCAATGAGGAGGAAAATACATAGGAAACGTTCAGTTTAACAAACTGTTTTTGTAGCGCATCGCCCACCATATAGGCCTGAATGCGCGCCAAATCACTTTTCCTTGCCCCAATTGTCAGTTGCATAACAACTTCTTTCCTATGAATTCACTGAAGGCCCAAAATGCAGAAGCAACGACCATCGACCATTCTTCCATCATGTCACCAATTTGGCCCTGTATACCATTTTACCGGCAGTCCAAAAATGAAAAATGAAGAAACCTCCCCTGACAAAAATCAGAAAAAGCCACCTGCCTCTATTTTGCCTTTGGCCTCAACCTGATACTGGGCATGGGCACGGTGTTTGTTCAAACCAGCGCCAATACACTTTTCCAGTCATCCCCTGAGGAACTGCGTGGGCGGGTGATGGGCGTTGCACAATCATTTATGGGTGCTGCCTCTTTTCTTGCCATGGGATTTGCAGGCTTTGTCGCAGAATGGATCGGATTTACACCGGTTTTAGCCATAGTAGGCGCAATTCCGGTTATTGCTGGCATGGTGTTTTTGACAAGTAAAAGAGCTGGCCCGGTAACATCCTCAAAGTGACCTCCCCAAAGTAAAAAAGCCGCCGCGGGTCCATGTCCAAAACCATATGAGGCCACGGCTCTGGACATACAACAACGAACGGCCCAATATGGGCATTGGAGGTACACTACCAAAACAAAACGACTAACCGCAGCCTGAACTCTACTTTCAAAATATGTCAATAATGGAGGGGTTACCGCTCTATGAAAATCAGAATTGACCATGGATTGGATATTGTGGATCGTGGCGCAAAACCACCAACAGAAACCGAAAAAACAGTGGTTAAATCCGTTGCTTTGCAGGGCTTGGATTATATAGGCATACGCCCGAAAATGCTTGTAAAAACTGGTGATAATATCACACAGGGACAAACTCTGTTTGTTGATCGCAAGCGTCCTGAAATTCGTTTTGTAGCGCCCGGAACGGGGACAGTGACATCTATTGAGTACGCTCATAAACGCATGCTTGATGTTCTGACAATTCATCTAAAAGGAGATGAAGCCACCTCTTTTAATGTGCCGAACTCCTTTAATCGCAAAAATATCCAGGAGCTATTGCTTAATGCCGGTATGTGGAACGCATTCCTCACACGCCCCTTTGGTAAAATTCCTGACCCCTTTTCAGTTCCGGCGGCCATTTTTGTTACGGCGATGGATACCGGCCCTTTAGCGCCTGATGTAGCCAGCGTAATTTTAGAACAATTTGAGCTTTTTCAATCTGGCCTTGAATTGATTGAGTATTTAACTGACGGCACGGTTTTTATCTGTCACGCGCCAAATCTGGACCTAAGCAAAACAGAAAACTCTCGAATAAAAACTGTTGAGTTTTCCGGTCGCCATCCTGCCGGCCTGCCCGGCACCCACATAAACAGACTTTATCGGGCAAGTGAGAAGCGCACCGTTTGGCACATTGGCTATCAGGACGTTATTGCGCTTGGTGGATTGCTTGTTACAAATAAATATTGGGCAAAGAGAACCATTGCAATTGCTGGATCTGGTATTAAAAATCCGTTTCTGACCCACACGCGGGTTGGTGCAAACATTAGCGATTTGCTGACTGATAAATTGCAAGAAAGCAATTTGCAGGTGTTTTCCGGCTCTTTGTTGTCTGGGCACAGGGCAAAATTCCTTGGGCGATTTCACACCCGGATTTCTGTCATAAAAGAAACACTCAACGCACCCAAATGGCAGTTTCTCAAGCACATACTGCAACCATTACCAAAGAATAATTCAGGATCAATAATCCCCATTTCAGCACTTGAGGGAGCATTGGCGCTTGATATTTTGCCAGTCCCATTAATACGCTCCCTAAGCATTGGAGATGCGCATAGCGCGAAACGGCTTGGGTGCTTGGAGCTCATTGAGGAGGACGTTGCTTTGCTCACATATATATGCGCCAGCAAAAACAATTACGGCATTCTCCTGCGTGAAATATTGGATGAATTGGAGATGAAGGGAGCATGATGCACCTTTTTTCCAGACAATATCATGATGTTACTCACGCCCCCTACATACGCAGCTGGTGGTCAAATAACATTACTTCAGCTTTGTTTTTGCTGGCTCTGACCTGGCCATTTATTGTTGCATTTAATGAAACTGGTGGAGCGGTTTTGCCCGTTTTGTTGATTTCCGGGGTGATTGCACTCACCTGGAACATTGCTTTTTCACGGCTTCGAAATCAATTGCCAACCATGGACTGGGCAGTAACTGCCCTGTCGTTTTCCCTGTTTGTGTCGCCAAACCTGCCTGTTTGGCAAATTGCACTGGGAATGTCATTTGGCGTTGTTATTGGTGAGCAAATTTTTGGTGGTCGTGGACTAAACTTCCTCAACCCGGTGATTGTGGCACTTACGTTTCTTGCATTTTCCTTTCCCGGCACACAATATTTTGCATATAGCAATTCATTTGCAATTTCAGTTTTGCCCGGAGCAATATTGCTTATTGTTTCGGGATTGATTTCCTGGCGAATTATAGTCGGTTCTATTCTTGCTATGATCGGGGTTTTTCTCGTTGCAGGTTACACAGACCCGATTGCACCCATTGCAATCATGGGTTTTCTTACCGAAAATATCGCGCTGGGTTCTTTGCTGTTTGGATTGATATTTTTCGTCTGCGATCCCGTTAGCTCCGCTTCAACTAATCCCGGGCGTTGGTTATATGGGGGGCTAAGTGGCCTGTTGATTGCCCTGTTTGCATTACCAAACCAAAGCTTAGGCGCGCCCGCAACTCTTATATTCGCCGTTTTACTTGCCTCAGTTTTTGCGCCTCTAATCGACTATTTTGTCATTGAGTTTAATGCCCGGCGCAGGAGGCATCGCAGTGAAAAACCTTAACCCCCTGTTCTGGTGGCACAAATTTCTTCAACTACCAAATGAAAGGCTTTCCAAAACACTTCTCGTTGCCTTTATGCTGGCTGTTGTTTGCGCAGTTATCGTCTCCGTAACCGCTGTAACCCTGAGGCCATTGCAAGAGTCTAACCGCGATTTGCGTCGTCAGGAAAGAATGCAGGAGATGATTGCCTCCCTGCCCGGAATTGCCGATCTTTTGCAGGGAAACCAGGATGGAGCGCTGGAAATTCGCATCGTTGATATTAATAATGCAAAATTTTCGACTGACATTGACCCGCAAAACTACGATCAGCGTGCTGCAGCGGCAAACCCTGACCTTAGCACCGCTTTGTCTCCAGATATGGATATTGCCGGGCTTGGCCGTCGCGCAAATTATGCGCCGGTTTATATGCTTTCTCAAAATGATGAACTGGCATTGTTAATCCTGCCCGTTCACGGCACGGGGTATCAATCCACGCTTTACGGTTATCTGGCGCTACAAAGCAACCTTGTAACAATCGCCGGGCTGACTTTTTACGAACAGGGAGAAACTCCAGGTCTTGGTAACCGTATTGAAGAAGCCGACTGGGAAGCCTTATGGCCTGGCAAAGAAATTGCCGATGAAAATGGTGAAATCCTGATTGAAGTTGTACGCGGTCAAGCCAGCACCCCCTATCAGGTGGATGGCATTTCAGGCGCAACCCGCACAGGAAATGGCGTTACTAATCTGTTGCGCTTTTGGCTGGGAGAAAATGGCTTTGGCCCATTTCTTCTCAACTTGAAAACGGGAGTAATTTAACTGTGGCTGGAAAATTCCATCAGATAACAGACCCTGTTATTCAAAATAATCCGATCACAATACAAATTCTTGGGATTTGCTCAGCCCTTGCAGTTACAACGTCTCTGGCCAATGCTCTGACTATGTCAGCTGCACTTACAATAGTGCTGATATTTTCAAGCATGAGCATTTCCCTAATTCGCAATCATATCCCCTCTTCAATCCGCCTGATTGTACAAATCACCATTATTGCATCGCTGGTGATTGTGGCCGATCAGTTTCTTCAAGCCTACGCGTTTGATATGAGCCAGCGCCTTTCGATATTTGTCGGCCTGATCGTTACAAACTGCCTGGTGCTTGGGCGCGCAGAAAGCTTTGCCATACGCAACCCTGTCTGGCCCAGTGTTCTTGATGCCCTTGGCAACGGGCTGGGCTATAGTTCCATTCTGATTATAATCGGTACAATACGCGAGCTGTTTGGCACCGGAAACTTGCTTGGTTATCCGATTTTTCAAACCATTGAGAATGGGGGGTGGTATGAGCCGCTTGGCTTTATGGCGCTGGCACCAAGCGCCTTTTTTATACTGGGTTTTCTCGTCTGGATAATCCGTGTATTTCGACCCGAGCAGGCAGAAAACCCCGATTATCATTTGCGTACAGGCAATGAGGCCAGGCGATAATGATCGAACTTTTTCAAATTGCTGTTTTTCAGGATAATCTCGCACTTTCTTTCTTCTTGGGCATATGCACCTTTCTAGCCGTATCCAGGCGCATAGATACAGCACTTGGGCTGGGACTGGCGCTTATAATTGTGCAAACCATAACCGTTCCGCTTAACTACCTGATCCACAACTACCTGCTTGTTGAGGGAGCATGGGCATGGGCAGGATTGCCTGAAGTTGATCTTACCTTTCTCAAACTTATCAGCTTTATCGGCTTGATTGCGGCAATGGTGCAGATTCTTGAAATGGTGCTGGATCGTTATATGCCCACCCTGCATCGCGCTCTTGGTATTTATTTGCCGTTAGTTACTGTGAATTGCGCCATTCTTGGTGCGTCATTATTCATGGTCGAGCGTCAATACAATTTTGAGCAAAGTATTGTTTATGGGTTGGGAAGCGGTGTTGGCTGGGCTTTGGCAATTGCTGCACTGGCTGCCATTCGTGAACGCCTCAGCTATTCAAATATTCCCAAAGGTCTACAAGGACTGGGTATGGCTTTCATTGTCACCGGCCTTATGTCCATGGGATTTTCTGCCTTTGCCGGGATGCAGATATAATGAGCGAAATTATACTTGGCAGCGCCCTTTTTACTTTGATTATCATAATTTTGGTTTTGCTGGTCATCGGTATTCGCGCAATTTTATTACCTGCAAAAATGATAAATATCACAGTTAACAATGATAAAATATTAGCAACAGTTACAGGGCAAAAACTCCTTCCCGCCCTCAACGATTGCGGCATTCCGGTCCCCTCGGCTTGCGCCGGAGCAGGAACTTGCGGCCTTTGCCGCTTGACCGTTCTTACAGGGGGGGGCGATATACTTCCAACTGAAAAAGCACTCCTTACCCCAGGTGAGGTAAATAGCGGCATGCGTCTTGCGTGTCAGGTCACTATACGCTCAGACCTTGACCTGCGGGTGCCCGATGACATTTTGGAGGTACAAAACTGGCAATGCACGCTGAGGTCAACACGTTCGCTTTCTCCCCTGATCAAGGAAATAGTTTTTGACCTGCCACAAGACATGGACACTGACTCGGTGAATCTGCGTGCCGGCGCATTTTTTCAGATAACCGCACCACCGTATGAACTTGATTTTAACAGCATCGAAATTCCCCCTGACTTTTCTTATGAATGGAAACATTTGGGCCTGACAAAACTAAGTATAAAAAGCACAGAACCCGTAAGTCGCGCCTATTCCATTGCCAACAGGCCATCGGACAAAGGGGTAATTGTTCTAAATATTCGCCTTGCTGTGCCGCCCCCCAAAACCAGCAATGCTCCACCTGGCATCGTTTCATCCTACTTGTTTGGTTTACGCCAGAACGACAAGGTTCTTGTGGCTGGCCCCTATGGGGACTTTGGTGCACAAAACAGCGAACGCGAAATGGTTTTTATTGGTGGTGGTGTAGGCATGGCACCCTTGAGAGCAATTATTTTTGACCAGCTTGAACGCCTTGGCACAAAGAGAAAAATCAGCTTCTGGTATGGAGCACGAAGTCGATATGATGTTTTTTATGAGGAAGATTTCAATCAGCTGGCAAAAAAACACAACAATTTCAGCTGGTATGTTGCGCTTTCAGAACCTCGAAAAAAGGACAATTGGCAAGGTCTGGTTGGCTTCATTCATGATGTCGCCAAGGAGCAATATCTGAACAAACACCGTGCGCCCCAGGATTGTGAATACTATCTGTGTGGCCCGCCGCTAATGATAAATAGCGTGCTCGTTATGCTCGATGAGCTGGGCATAGAAAGTGAAATGATCTTTAGCGATGATTTTGGAGGTTAAGGTATGAGTTTTACCCGACGAAAAATCTTGTTTGGTGCGGGAAGTGTTGTCCTGAGCGCTGG
>JAJRRJ010000206.1 GCA_024279575.1 Alphaproteobacteria bacterium
CCCGCATCAACATTGGCCTGAACTGTAATTGTGCGTACGCCATCAATCAGCGTAATTTTGCCCCATTCCCGGGTTTCCTGATAATTGCTGACCACATTGAGGGGTACAGAGTTCCCGGTTTTTGAAGTAACCAACGCCCGGTCCAAACTATCCAGATTACTGCGCTCCCCCTCAGTCTGGAACACCAGGACTTCGACATTCTGATTACCAATCTGAACATCATCCACAATGTCCCCCAGCACCCCGGAGCGTAATTGCACAGCGATTGTCTCAGAGGAAAACCCTAAAGTATTGGCTCCCGGAGCAAGGCTATACTGACGTTGCGGCTTTCCAGGCCGCAAATCATCCATTACATTAAACACACCCACATAACCGTTTAGATAGGTGGTCAGGTCGGTGGACGCGCGTTTCATTTGATCCAGATCCGTTCCCTGAATACGAATTTCAATGGGGATACCAGCCGGACCAAACCCCGGCTCCTGAATGGCCAGATTTATCAGCCCGTAAATCTCGCCCATTTCTTCACGCCAGCGTGGAATAAATTCATCAAGTGTCGTTGCGCGCATCTCCGCTGTCAGCAAATCCACACCAACCGTTGCCACATGGGATCCGGTTTCCCCCGCACTGACATTTTCGTTAAAACGCACCTGTACCGCCTGCACAAGATCCTGCCCCCCTGGCTGGGGCCAGTCGGCATTGATACGCATCAGAGCGTCAACCACCTGCTCTACCGCACCCTCAGTTACACCAAGAGGTGTTCCTTGTGGCATAAGAAGGCGCGCTTCAATTACATCCCCTTCCATATCGGGCATGGCTTCCATTTTGATATTACCCCCGGCGAAAAACCCGACCGAGCCCAACAGAGCAAAAATCAACGCGCCCATAACAAAATACCGGACCTTAATGGCCGCATCCGCCACCCGGCCAGTTCCCTCACGAAACTTTTCAAAACCGGCATCAAACCAACTTGAAAACCACCCTGGCTTGTTTGCAACGGCATGGGCAATCGGTGCCTTAAGGTGATGGGGTAAAATCAAAAAAGCTTCAATCAAACTCGCTGCCAGCGCAGCCAGCAACACAATGGGCATAACTTCCAGAACCGTTCCCAATTCCCCTGACAAAAACGATAAGGGGCCAAACACGGCAATCGTGGTCAAAAATGAAGACATAACTCCGGGTAAAACCTGCTTTACCCCATTAACCACTGCATCAATGGGTTTGTGACCCTTGGCGGCATGGTCATAAATAGAGTCCGTTATCACCACTGAGTCATCCATTACGATACCAATAGCGACCAAAAGGCCAACAAGGGTTATCATATTCAAAGACAGCCCGAGCAAAGCCATAACGGCAAACGCACCGGCAAATGCCACCGGCAGGCCAAGAATTGCCCAGATAGCCAGGCGTGGGCGATAGAACAAACTCATTGTTATCGCGACCAGCACCAGACCTAAAATCCCGTTGCTGACCAGCATCGCCAGGCGATCAGCCACGATAGACGTCATGTCCTGTGTAATTGTCAGCGTGACGCCACTCCCCGTCATTTCACGCTCATTCTCAAGAAACGCGGTAACGCCCGCCATGACATCAATGGCATCACTTTCCTTGTTTTTCCGAATTTCAAGGATTAGCGCACGTTCACCGTTAAAGAGGATTTTCTCTTCATCCAGCTCAAAGCCCTCTTTGATGGTCGCGATTTGACCAAGGGTCAGTTCACCACCCGAAGGACCGGACAAAACCACCAGTTTTTCAAGATCTTCGACAGATCTGCTCTGATTGACAAAACGAAGTTGCACATCTGAATCGCTGGTGGAAAGTGTCCCCAGCGGCATGTCAATATTCTGTTGTCGGATCAGTCGGGAAACATCCCCGACTGATAATCCATATTGGCGCAATACATCACTGGAAATTTCGATCTGCCACTGACGTTGAGACAGGCCCTTAACAACAATTTCAGCCACATTCTCAATGCCAAACAACCGCAGTTCCAGGTCATTGGCATAGGCTTCCAGATCAGCAAATGACATATCCCCATAAACCGCGATAGCGGCCACAAGGTCCGTGGTATAGAGCCGGGTGACGATGGGCGTAGCAGCGCCCTCCGGGAAATCGGTGATCGCACCAATTTCAGCGTCCACTTCGTTCAAAAACCGGCCCACATCCCCGCCAGGCTCCATTTTAGCGATCGCACTGGCCACATTATCCTGCGCCGTACAAGTCAATTCCTCAAGACTGGCGACCCCTTTCAACCCATCAGAAATTCTGGAACAAATCGCATCTTCAACGTCCGCCGCGCTGGCACCACGATATGCAACACTAATGCTGGCTTCGGTGGGAGAGTAATCAGGAAATGTTTCGCGTAACAATCCGGGCGCAGCAAATATACCGATCGCCAGCAACACAATCAGCAAAAGATTTGAAGCCGTCTGATGACCGGCAAACCAACGGATCATTGTGCTTCTCCAGCCGCATTTATTGTCTTTCCGTCAAGCGTTCTTGCCTCAAGCAACATTCCTGAAATAGCAGGAACCAGGTCATCCAGAATGACATATTCTCCCCCCTCAAGACCTTCGGCAATGACCGCCATTCCGTTTTGCTGAAACAAAACCGTTACCTCACGGCGCTCCAGCCGGCTTTGTTCATCAACAAGATAGACCCAGCCCTGATGAATTGCGCCCTGGGGCACCACCAGCTGAGGATACTTCATTTGTGCTTGCAAAACCCCCTCCACAAACATGCCCTTGGGCAATGGTGGGTTTGAGTTTAGATCAGAGGATGATCCG
>JAJRRJ010000207.1 GCA_024279575.1 Alphaproteobacteria bacterium
CCCCCACCCTCGATCCCTCCCCACGAAGGGGGAGGGAGGAAGAAAGAAGTACACACGGTTCCAAGCCTAACTACACCCCGTCGTGCTCCCGCAGGTGTCACACTTCAAACACGTCCCGTTGCGGACCAGCGTGAAGTTCTGGCATTCGTTGCAGGCTTCTCCGACATAGCCTTTCATTTGCGCTTCGGCGCGGCGGCTGTCGGCTGATCTTGCCGGGGCGGCAAAACCCATGGCCACGTCTTCTTCCGGTTTGAGCAGGGTTTCCACATTGGCGCTGGTTTGCACTGCAGTGGCGGTGGCGGCCATTCCGGCGGCGGCTTTCATGCCTGCGGCGGCGTTGGTTTGCATGGCCTGTACCGGGGTGTCGGGCACCTCCTCAACTGAGGTTATCAACATCAGTTTTGTGTCCTTGGTCACCCGGCCACGGGTTAGCCCCTTGGAGACGAACTGTTCGGCGGAAACCGTATCGCCGGTGCGTGCGCCTTTGTCAGACTTGACGCCACCGCCAATGGAGGTGGAGCCGGCATCGGGGATAACGTGGGCCAGATCGGACCGGTCGAGATAGGAGACGGCCAGTTCGCGGAACACATAGTCAAGGATCGAGGTAGCGTTTTTGATGGAATCGTTGCCCGTCACCATGCCCGCGGGTTCAAAGCGGGTGAAAATGAAGGCTTCAACAAATTCTTCCAGTGGCACGCCATATTGCAGGCCGATGGAAATGGCGATGGCGAAATTGTTCATCACGGCGCGAAAGGCGGTGCCTTCCTTATGCATGTCGATGAAGATTTCTCCAAGGCGGCCATCATCGTGTTCGCCGGTGTGCAGGTAAACCTTGTGGCCACCCACATTGGCTTTTTGGGTATAGCCCTTGCGCCGGTCAGGCATGCGCTCGCGTTTGCGCTCAATGATGCGTTCGACAATGCGTTCGGCGACGATTGTGGCGCGCTCGGCGGCGGGCTTTGCCACCAGATCCTCAACAGCGTCCAACGCTTCTTCGTCGTCATCAGCCAGAATTGAGGCGTTTAGGGGCTGGGAGAGTTTGGAGCCATCGCGATAAAGAGCATTGGCCTTAAGGGCCAGTTTCCAGGAAAGCATGTAGGATTGTTTGCAATCCTCAACTGTTGCGTCATTGGGCATGTTGATGGTTTTGGAAATGGCACCGGAGATAAACGGCTGGGCCGCAGCCATCATGCGGATATGGCTTTCCACCGAAAGATAACGGGTGCCAAGTTTTCCGCACGGAGACGCGCAGTCAAATACCGGCAGGTGATCGGATTTGAGGTGAGGGGCGCCCTCAAGGGTCATGGCGCCACAAATGTGCACATTGGCATTTTCAATATCAAGTTTTGAAAAACCAATGTGGGAGAGCAGATTAAATTCAAAATTGTCCAGCTGGGCGTCGGTCAGGCCAAGGGTTTTCTTGCAGAAATCTTCCCCAAGGGTCCATTTGTTAAAGACAAATTTTATGTCAAAGGCGGAGGCGAGGGAGGCGTTGACCGCTTCAATGGCCGCATCGGTAAAGCCTTTGGCTTTTAAGGAGCCGGGATTGATGGCGGGGGCCTGGTTCATGTTGCCGTGGCCCACCGCATAGGCTTCGATTTCGGCAATGTCGCTTTCTGAATAACCAAGGGTGCGAAGGGCCGGTGGCACAGCGCGGTTGATGATTTTGAAATAACCGCCACCAGCGAGTTTTTTCATTTTTACCAGTGCAAAATCGGGTTCAATGCCGGTGGTGTCACAATCCATTACCAGTCCGATGGTGCCGGTGGGGGCTACAACGGAAACCTGAGCGTTGCGATAGCCGTGGGCTTCGCCCAACTCCAGCGCCCGGTCCCAGGCAGCTTTTGCGCGGGCAATCAGATTTTGATCGGGGCAGGCGGCACCATCAAGTGGCACCGGATTGATGGAGAGGCCCTCATAACCTTCAGCATTGCCGTGGGCGGCGTTGGCGTGGTTACGCATGACGCGCAGCATATCTTTGGCGTTGCGTTTATAGTCCTTGAAGGGGCCAAGCTCTTTGGCCATTTCAGCCGACGTTGCATAGGTAACACCGGTGAGAATAGCGGAGATGGCGCCACAGATTGCGCGGCCCTCTTCGCTGTCATAGGGGATGCCCGAGGTCATCAGATAGCCGCCAATGTTGGCGTACCCTATGCCCAAAGTGCGGTAGTCAAATGAGCCTCTTGCGATGGACTTGCTTGGAAACTGGGCCATCATAACGGAGATTTCAAGCACCATGGTCCACAGGCGGGCCGTGTGTTCAAAGGCGGCGGTGTTAAAGGTGCTGTCTTTGTCACGGAAGGGCAAAAGGTTGATGGAGGCCAGATTGCATGCCGTATCATCCAAAAACATATATTCCGAGCAGGGATTGGAGGCGTTGATGGGGCCGGCAACGGCGCAGGTGTGCCAATCGTTGATGGTGGTGTGATACTGGATGCCCGGATCAGCACAGGCCCAGGCGGCATAACCGACGGATTCCCAAAGATCTTTGGCATTGATGGTTTTAATCACATCGCCTTTGATACGGCCAATCAAATCCCAATCCGTTTCTTCTTCAACAGCCCTGAGGAACGCATCGGATACGCGAATGGAGTTGTTGGAGTTTTGTCCGGCCACAGTGAGGTAGGCCTCGGAATCCCAATCCGTATCGTAGACGGGGAAATCAAGGTCTGTGTAACCCTGACGGGCAAACTGCATGACGCGCTGAATGTAGTTTTCGGGCACCAGTGCAATTTTTGCGGCGCGCACTTCGCGTTTAAGGGCCGGGTTTTTTTGCGGGTCAAAACAATCATCGCCGGAGCCGGTGCAGTTGACGCAGGCTGTCATCAGCAATTTGAGGTGTTTTGAAACCACTTTGGAGCCGGTGACAAGGGCGGCAACCTTTTGCTCTTCCTTGACCTTCCAGTTGATGAATTGCTCGATATCGGGATGATCGATATCCACAACCACCATTTTGGCGGCGCGGCGGGTGGTGCCGCCTGATTTTATGGCCCCGGCAGCGCGGTCGCCAATTTTTAAGAAGGACATAAGGCCCGAGGAACGCCCGCCCCCGGACAGGTTTTCACCTTCGCCACGCAGGGCGGAAAAATTGGAGCCGGTGCCGGAGCCGTATTTGAACAAGCGTGCTTCGCGCACCCACAGGTCCATAATGCCATTTTCATTGACCAGATCGTCGTCAACAGACTGGATGAAACAGGCGTGGGGCTGGGGGTGTTCGTAAGAGGATTTGGACTGAACAAGTTTGTGGGTAAAGGGGTCCACATAGAAGTGGCCCTGGCCCGGCCCGTCAATGCCGTAGGCCCAGTTCAAACCGGTGTTGAACCATTGGGGAGAATTGGGGGCAACGCGTTGAGAAGCGAGCATAAAACGCAATTCATCATAAAAAGCGCGGGCGTCTTCTTCTGTGTCGAAATAGCCACCTTTATAGCCCCAGTAGGTCCATGTGCCTGCAAGGCGGTCAAAGACCTGTCGGGCATCAATTTCTGATCCATAGCGCTTGTCTTCGGGAAGTTTGGCCAAGGCGTCTTCATCTGGAGCTGATTTCCAGAGCCATGAGGGCACTTCGTTTTCTTCAACTTTTTTGAGAATCGCTGGCACCCCGGCCTTGCGGAAATATTTTTGCGCAATGATGTCGGCGGCTACCTGCGACCAGGCGGCGGGCACATCAATGTCCTTGAGCTGGAAAACAATAGAGCCATCCGGGTTGCGGATCTCACTGGTGGTTTTTCTGAATTTCAGACTCTGATAAGCTGACTGCCCAACTGAAGTGAACTGACGTTCGACGCGCATTATATTTTCCAACCTTTAGTTATACGTGGAGACAAAAATCCCCATGACCCATCTCAGGCTTCAACCCCAAAAGATCTATTTGACTGCCCCAGATTGCTGAACTTTTATCATCCAACAATCAACCCTATTACTTTGTGAAAAACGATGCCGATCTGACGCCAGCTGATTTGCACACAAAGGTTTTGTTTCGGGTTTTGTTCAACAGCGCTAATGCCTGCCCCAAAGGGCAAAGCCAAGTGCTGTCGGTCAGTTGTTCACACAATATTTTCCTGCCTGACAATGGCTGGGATACACTGAACCTGAACAACCTAATATTCTTCCAAATTGTTTCGGGCATTCCTTAAGAACAACGACTTTTCAAGGACGCAAACACCTAAAACAAAAAGAAACAAAACCAGATACGCAACGAGCTGAAATTAGTTCCGATTCAGGTTTTAGGTCAAGCGCGAAAAGTGAAAAATATGCCAAGTGTAGTGGTTGGGGTGCGCGTTGTTACTAAATATGGTAGAAAATCTGTTAATTGCGGGGATAACGGGTTTGGTGCATTCTTAAGTTTTCGGGCAAAAATTGCCGGGCGATATTAACGAATGCAGTTGTGAAACCACTCCCAATCCCGACGCTAAGTATTGCCAATTATTAGTGGTTTTTCCATTCCGGGTCTTTCAAAAGTTAACAGGCGGGAACGGGTGTTTCCCAAGGGGAATCAACCCATCTAGCCACAGCTGTGTGTCAAGTGCATTATTTTGGCACTCACTCGCACGCGTCTCCATTCCAAAGGATTGTGCATTATGAACAATGAGGGCAGTACGCTGATAAGCTCGTGCCTGCGCGGCTCGATCGTTGTGGTGGAACCCAACCGCCAAATGCAACAATTGTTGCGGGCAATGCTGGCAAATATTGATATTCGTTCTGTGCGAGTGTTTAGTGAAACTGATTCAGCGGTAACCTCGATGCTCAGCGACCCTCCGGAAATGATGTTATTGGATTGGGATGCGGGGCCATTCAACGGGCGCGATTTTCTAAAACTTATTCGCCATGAAAAAATGTCACCATTGTGCCTGATGCCGATTGTCGTTCTTTTTGCTCAGGCAGGGCAAAATGCTGTCCGCAGTGCTTTGCGCCTGGGCGCTCACTCAGTTTTGGTTAAGCCCATTTCCCCAAAAATTTTAATGGAACATATCCAATGGGTCATGGGAGGAGGGCGCGAACTGAAACTGGTGGGGGAGCGTTATGTATTGGAGGGGGTTGCTGAACGGCTTGACCAGGAAACAGAAAAACACAATCAGCTGGAATCAGCGCGTGAGTATCAGGCCGAACAAAGCAAAGTTATGGACTCAATTCAAAGTGACGTGGATCGGATTTTGTCATCTTCATTTTAGAGAAGGGGGTTTGGTGTGATTGTTTTGCATGTGCGACGAATTGAACGTATTTTGGGTGAATAATAGCTTTGCCAGTTTGGTTGGGCATGATAAACGCAACGTGAGCGGGCGCAGGGTGATTTGCGACCAGTGTCGTTTGATCAGGATAAAGGTAGGCCAAACTCATGCAGTTTATTGCGGAATTGTTTATCTGGTGGCACAAGCAAACTCTTGGCACGCGCTGGCATACCTGGTTGCGCGGGGTTCATGTGGGAACCGATGAAGCGGGCAATCGCTATTATAAGGCAAAAAAAGGCCCGAAACGCTGGGTGATTTATAACGGACCTGCGGACGCATCTGCTATACCTCCGGGCTGGCATGGTTGGATGCATCATCGTACCGATCTGCTTCCTGACGAAGAGCGCTATGTGGCGCAGTTCTGGGAGAAACCCCATCAGGCAAATATGACTGGCACTTCTAAAGCCTATCGTCCGCAAAGCTCTCTGCTTGTCAAAGGGCAGCGCCCAAAAGTCAGTGCCGATTATGACGCCTGGTCGCCATAAGCTGTTTCAAATACTCAAATTGAATTGTTTGTTAGCCTTAATAAAATGAATTTTTTTCAAACAATGCCATTGAAGATTTTGCGTATTAAAGTTGCGCGTGCGGTTCAAAGGTGTGTTTTGTCCATGCGGGTTGTCTTGTCTGTATTCGTTGTTGCGGTGACATTGTCGGCAGGGTCCGTTGCGCTGGGGGCAACCATTTCAAATCCGATTGCCTACTTTGCGGGGCTTGATAAAATTACCGGTCGTTTGACCAAATTTGATGTTTATATGGATGAAACCGTTCAATTTGGGGCTTTGCAGATAACGCCGCGGGCCTGCTATTCGCGCCCTCCCAATGAGACACAACGGATTTCAGTTTTTGTAGAGGTTGAACAGGTAAGTTTACAAGGATCCACCAGACGGATTTTTACCGGTTGGATGTTTGCTGACAGTCCGGCGCTTAATGCGGTGGATCATGCTGTGTATGATTTGTGGCTGGTTGAGTGCAGGCAAACATCGGACATTCCGCCGCCTGATGCGCGATAGGTTTTTTGACCCCTGGTTATTTTTGTTCAGCTGTCTATCGCATTGAAATTGCCATTTTTGTGTAATGCGCTGTGTAGGCGCTTCTCATATTCGGCCCGTGGAATTTCAATGCCACCAAGGGTTTGAAGATGATCTGAAATAAACTGGGTATCCAAAAGCGAATAGCCGCCTGCGTTTAGCCGGTCCACAAGGTGAGCCAAGGCGATTTTTGAAGTGTTTGGGCGCCGATGAAACATGCTTTCCCCAAAAAAAACGCCTCCCAAAGACAGCCCGTATAGTCCACCTACAAGTTCAGTTCCTTCCCAGACCTCGACCGTATGACATATGTTTTTTTCAAAAAGTTCGGCGTAAACCGCAACGATTGTGGGGCTGATCCATGTGCTCTCGCGCTCGCTCCCGGCATGGGCGCAACCATCAATAGTTGCTAAAAAGTCTGTATCAGTTCGAATTGAATAGGTATGTTTGTTCAGGGCCTTGCGGAGAGTTCTGGATGTTTTGAATCCGTCCAGTGGAATAATTCCACGCTGTTCCGGGCACACCCAGAATACGTCCGGGTCTTCTTCGCTTTCAGACATGGGGAAAATCCCCGCCTGATATGCGCGGACCACAAGGTCGGCAGTGAGTTCAAGTTCAAACGGATCCGGGGAATGGGTCATCGGGCTAACAGTTTTGGCACTTCAAGTGTGATTGGGTGCAAAAAGTATAACCTTCCAGGTGGAATTGTGCAAAAAGCACAAATTATCTGGTGCGCTCCAGATACTTTTCCAACCAGTGAATGTCATAATCCCCGGAAATGATATCTGGTTCGTTCAGCAGATCTTTGAACAAAGGCAAAGTAGTGTTGATGCCATCAATGATAAATTCATCAACGGCGCGCCGCAGACGCTGCAAACATTCAGCACGATTTTTCCCGTGAACAATCAGTTTTCCAATAAGGGAATCATAGTAAGGGGGCACCGTGTAACCTTGATAGATGGCAGAATCTACCCGGATACCCACACCTCCAGCGGGGTGGTAATAGGTGATTTTCCCCGGGGAGGGAATAAAGGTACGCCCATCCTCGGCGTTGATTCGAATCTCAATGGCGTGCCCCCAAAATTTGATGTCACTTTGTTTAAGGGACAACTCTTCTCCTGCGGCAACACGGATTTGTTCATAAACAATATCAATATTGGTGATTCGCTCGGTCACCGGATGCTCTACCTGGATCCGAGTATTCATTTCAATGAAATAAAATTCACCATCTTCATATAAAAATTCAATGGTCCCCGCGCCGGCATATTTAAGTTTTTGCATGGCGTTAGCAACAATGGTGCCAATTTCAGAGCGTTGTTTGTCGCTCAATGAAGGGGCGGTTGCCTCCTCCCATACTTTTTGGTGACGCCGTTGCAAGGAACAGTCGCGATCCCCCAAATGAATGGCGTGGCCCCTGCCATCGCCAAGTACCTGAATTTCGATATGGCGGGGTTTGCCAAGATATTTTTCGATATATACGGCATCGTCGCCAAAAGCCGCGTTTGCTTCTGAGCGGGCAGAGGACCACGCCACTTCCATTTCTTTGGCAGAATTGGCCAACTTCATACCGCGCCCCCCACCACCGGAGGCAGCTTTTACCAAAACGGGATAACCGATGCTTTCGCCGATATCACGGGCTTCCTGGGCAGTTTTTACTTCGCCTTCGGACCCTGGAACACATGGAATACCAAGTTCAATTGCAGTTTTTTTGGCTTCAATTTTGTCTCCCATAATGTCGATATGGTGAGCTGAGGGACCAATAAAAGTTATATTGTGTTCTTCAAGAATACGGGCAAAGCGGGCGTTTTCGGACAAAAAGCCGTAGCCCGGATGTACCGCATCGGCGCCGGTGATTTCGCAGGCTGCGAGAATGGAGGGAATATTCAAGTAGCTTTCAGAGGCAGGATTTGGCCCGATGCAGACACTTTCGTCTGCCAACCGCACATGCATTGCATCTGCGTCGGCCAGCGAATGGACGGCAACGGTCTGGATACCAAGTTCTTTACAGGCGCGGAGAATTCTCAAGGCAATTTCGCCGCGATTGGCGATCAGGACTTTGTTGAACATGCTGTCAAAATCCTTTGCTATTCGATTACGACGAGGGGTTCGCCATATTCAACGGGTTGTGCGTCATCGATCAGGATTTTTTTGATTGTGCCTGAACGGTGGGCGGGAATCTGGTTCATGGTTTTCATGGCCTCAATGATAAGGATAGTTTGGCCTTCGCTTACCTTCTCACCCTCGGCAACAAATGCTGTGGCACCCGGCTCTGGCGACAAGTAGGAGGTGCCAACCATGGGGGATGTTAGAGTGCCCGGATTTGAGGCTACGTCGTCAACTGCCTTGGGAGCAACACTTTCGACAACGCTTTGAGGTGCAGGTGCAACTGCAGGCACAGGAGCCGCTGCTGGGGGGGGGATGTACTGGGGCGCAAGTGCGGGGCCTTCAACAGGCCATGAGCGGGTGATACGTATCCGAAAATCATCTTTTTCAATCTCAATTTCGGCTAAATTTGCCTCGTTAAGCATTTCGGCAATGGAACGGATAAGATCTTGGTCCACCTGGGATGATTTTGACATTCTACTCTTACTTTCTTTGTGCGCTGATTTTGACTTTTTCAAATCAGCTCACCAATTGCGTTTAATGCGTGCGTATAACCAGCTGGTCCCAACCCGCATATCACCCCGGAAACTACCGGGGAGACATAGGAATGATGCCGAAAAGTTTCGCGCGCAAAGATGTTTGAAATGTGAACTTCAATAACCGGAAGATTTACCGCGCTCAGTGCGTCGGCCAGTCCGATTGAAGTGTGGGAATAGGCGGCCGGATTGATAATTATACCAGCGAATTCGCCGGGGGATTTTTGAATCCATTCAATTAGATCGCCCTCGTGATTTGACTGACGAAAATCCACATCCAAGTTTTGCGACCTGCCAACGTCAACACATTGAGCCTTGATATCATCAAGGCTGGCTGTGCCATATATGCCAGGCTCTCGGGTGCCCAGCATATTAAGGTTTGGGCCATTTATAATAAGAATTTTTTTCGCCATAATCTTAGGAGTTTTGCCACCCAAAGCCGCGCAAGGCAAGGGGTACACTGCGAAATGCACACAAAAGAACTTCGGGTTGAACTAATTTAATGTTCAGCCCCCATTCAGGCCCCGCAATTGGTACTGCCACACTCACGAACATTGCTGATCGCTTCGCGCAATGCATCGACGCCTACGGCTCCGGGGATGATTTGATCGCCAATGATAAAGGCCGGTGTGCCGGTGATATTGAGGCTTTGCGCCAATGAGTAGGCATTTTGCAACGTGTCGGTTACTGACTGGCTTTGGCTGTCCAGCTCAATGGAAACACGGTTTAACCCGATTTTTTCAGCGGCAGCCAGGGCTGCTTCTTTGTCGATCTGGCCACGAACGGTGTATAGAGTTTCGTGGAATGTCCAGTAGTCTGCGCCTTCGGTATTGGCAACAGCAACACCGATCCGGGCCGCATCAACTGAGGCTTCAGAAAGAATAGGGAATTCTTTCAGGACAACGCGCAGGTTTGGATCCTCAGCCATCAACTGGACAACATCGGGCATAGCACGACGGCAATAGACGCAGTTATAGTCAAAAAACTCAACAAGTGTCACGTCTCCGTCCGGATTGCCTACGACCTCATCACCTGGCTCTTCATAAATTTCTTTGGCAAAAGCTGCCAGACCAACCCGCGCGGCTTCAATTTCTTCCAAACGTAACTGTTCCTGAAGGGCGTTGGATACACGCTGAAGGATTTTGGGGTCGGCCATCAGGTAGTTTTCAATCAGCGGATTTATTTCCTCTTGAGAAATTCCTGAACCGGCAACGGCCACAGCTGTAACAGTTTCAACGTCCGCTTCTTGTTCTGCCATCATCTGTTCGACAATCTGGCGTACGTCACTTTCGTTCATCGCACTGCTTGTGGAAGCAAACATGGTGTTGTTGGGGCTGAAATAAAACATGGCGAGTGCGCCAACAAGTGCGGCAATAACGGCCACAAGGGCGAGTGACGAACGGGACATTTTTATCTCCAATAATCAATGGTTTGGAATAGTTTACAGGCAAATTTTGCTCAAATCACCCGATTCTGTCTGTCAAAACCGGGTGATGTGTTCACGTTTAGGTGAGGAGAGGGTGCCTACCAGCGCCCCCACCAGCCTTTTTTCTTTGGTTTTTCTTCCCCCTCGTTGCTGGAAGTGGTGACGATAACACCTTCTTCGGGCAGAGGGGACGTGGGCCTGGCTGGTTTGGCCGATTTAGTTTCCTTCTCGTCAGCGCCATTGGAGGGGGCTTTTGTGGAGGAAGCTTTTGTCTCAGGGGAAGCGCCAGTATCAGGTGTTTTGGCCTTTTCGCTTTTTGCAGATTTGGGCTTTGCACGTTTGCGGGTTGAAGATTTGGGCTTTTCTGCTTTGTCTTCTGCCTCGGGTTTGTCATTGTTTGTTGCGTCAATATCCCCGTCAGGTTTTACCTGAGTGCTTTTACGGGTACGGCGACGGGCCGGTTTCTTTGGCTTGTCTTCAACAGTGTCGCTTACGGCTTCGCTCACTGTTTCGTTGTCCAATTGAGCTGCTGCCTGCTGATTTTGTTCAGAAGCTGGTGCATCAGGGGCATCGGTTGCTGGTTGATCTGAATTGCTGTCTGCCCCATTCACTTTCTGGCTGTCCACACTTGCTTCGTTGCCGGCATTTTCATTGCTGTTTTCAGTGTTCGGTCCGCGGCGATTTCTTCGACCGCCCCGGCGCCCCCTGCGGCGGCGTTTGCGAGGTTGGTCCTCATCGCCTTCCTGGGGGTCGTTATCCTGAGCGGGGGCAGTGGATTGTACTTCTGCGTTTGAAGCATCGGCATCTTGTGAATTTTGACTACCGGACTTCCTCCGCCGACGTTTGCGGGCAGGGCGGTCTTGAGAAGCCGGGGTGTCTTCTGATTCTGTTTCAGATTCAGGCTCTGAAACCGGGCCGGGGTCAACGCTTAGGGAGGTTATCGGGGTCTGAATTATTTCCTGACGCCGCTCACCTTTTTCAATGGTGAATTCGCTGGACGTTTTTGCAGGATCGGCTTCGATGGTGATGCTAAGCTTATTTGCAACTTCAAGCTCGAGTAGCGAGCCGCGTTTGGAGTTGAGCAGATAAAGGGCCACTTCGGCAGGTGCTTTGACGGTAATGGAATTGCCGGGTTTGCGCACAACATGGTCTTCAATTGCACGCATGACCATCAGGGCACGGCTTTCTGCTGCGCGAATAATGCCGGTGCCTTCGCAGGTGGGGCAGGTGGCAGTGGAACTTTCCAGTACACCGGAGCGCATGCGTTGGCGGCTCATTTCAAGCAGACCAAAGTGTGAAATGCGGCCAATTTGAATGCGTGCCCGATCGTTTTTGAGGGCGGCTTTGAGGCGTTTTTCAACGGCGCGGGTAGAGCGGCGCTCGTTCATGTCAATAAAATCAATGACAATCAACCCGGCCAGATCACGCAGGCGGAACTGGCGGGCGCACTCTTCGGCAGCTTCAAGGTTGGTTTGAAGGGCTGTTGCCTCGATATTGTGCTCTTTGGTGGCGCGACCGGAGTTCACGTCAATTGAGACCAGTGCCTCGGTGGGGTTAATGACGATATAACCACCTGAGGGCAGGGTCACCTGTGGAGAAAACATAGAATCCAACTGGGCTTCCACATTATAGCGGGAAAACAGGTTTTGTGATTCCTTATGCAATTTCACGTTCTTGGCGTGGGAGGGCATAATCAGTTGCATGAAGTCTTTGGCTTCGCGAAATGCTGTGTCACCAGACACCAGAACTTCAGATATATCCTTGGTATAAAGATCGCGAATTGTGCGTTTAATCAAGCTGCCTTCTTCATATACTAATGAGGGGGCATTGGATTTCATGGTAAGCTGGCGCACATTTTCCCAAAGGCGGGAAAGATATTCGAAATCCCGTTTGATTTCAGCTTTGGTGCGCGAAGCTCCCGCTGTGCGTAAGATCACGCCCATCCCTTGTGGAACTTCCAGATCAGAGGCGATTTGCTTTAGGCGTTTGCGATCTGAACCTGATGTGATTTTTCGGGAAATTCCGCCACCGCGTGCGGTGTTGGGCATTAAAACCGAATAGCGCCCGGCAAGGGAAAGATAGGTGGTCAGGGCTGCGCCTTTGTTGCCGCGCTCTTCTTTTACCACCTGTATCAGCAAAACCTGACCGCGCCGGATAACTTCCTGAATTTTATACCGGCGGATTTGCTTGCGCCGGACTTCCAGAAGGTCTTCACCTTCTCCGCCTCCCAGGTCGTCGAAATTCTCGTCTTCACCGGCATCGTCTTCAGCTGCATCGTCGTCAGCGGCTTCAGTGTCCGGATTTGAATCTGCTTCGCCTTCTGTTTCAGAGGCGGTTTTTGATTCGGGGGTAGTTTCACCTTCAGCTTCTTGAGCTGTATCGGCCTGATTTTGCGTAGACTCGTCTGTTTTTTCGACATCAGAGGCCGGTGCGTCAGCGTCATCAATGGCTGTTTTTGCAGCACCATCATCAGAAAGGTCGGCCTCTTCAGTGACGCTTTCAGCTTTTTCAGCCTCTGCCGCCTTCGTCGCTTTTTTCTTTTTATCTTTGGCCTTTTTTGCCGCTTTTTCAGCTAATTCTGCTTCAAGTTTTATTGCTTTGGCTTCGGCCTCCAGCAGGGCCTGACGGTCCGCCTGTGGTATCTGATAATAGTCGGGATGGATTTCCGAAAACGCAAGAAAGCCGTGACGATTTCCGCCATAATCAACAAATGCCGCTTGTAGAGATGGCTCAACACGCGTCACTTTGGCAAGGTAAATGTTCCCTCGCAACTGACGCCTATTGGCAGATTCAAAATCAAATTCATCAAGTCGGTTTGAACTAGTTACAACAATCCGTGTTTCTTCGGGGTGGCTGGCATCGACCAGCATACGTTTTTTGGTAGTCATTAAGTAAAGCTCCATGCTCCCGTGCGCAAACGGACCTGTGGCGCGAAAACCGACCGGAATACGGCAGGGTTTTGCGTTGGCTCAGCGCGCAATGCGAGGCATATTTTTTTAATGTTGAGGTTCTGTCAGAACCTGATTGCAGGGGAGGTTGAGCGGAAAGCATGCCTTGCAACATTCCTGCAGGCGCAGTATTGGCCTGGAATGTTTGATGTTGCAGCAAGTCGCTCATTTGTCCTCTTTCTTAAATTGGATGAGCACTCATTTTTGGTGCCGCATGCCAACCGACCTGTGAATAGAGCAGGTCGAAATTCTTGTGAGGTGTCAGGTGCGTTTGAAAGTTTTCAAAACACAAGTATGCCCGTATGGACTTCGGAGTGCCGCTTTTCGGTTTTTTTCGAAGAAAGCCGGACAATAACAATATCCTCAACAGTGGATTTAGGCATGCGCAACCGATTTGGCAACTAAAATAATTTCCAGTGACCAAATACTGTGCGAATGGCTAATCAAACCATGCCAATAGTTTCGCCTTAATGTCAGTTAGAATTTTGTTGCTGACAGGGTGCAATCTTGTGCGAACTGTTGTAAGCGAAAATTCATTAACAGGGTAAAATTTCAGCTCATATGTTTCATTTTTTGTCAAAAACAGCCAAATTTGTATGGCTATTGTGCATTGTTGCAGTTGCAGGCGTTGCAACTGCGCAGGAAAATGGCGCGTCGCAAGGCAGTGCAGTTTCAAGTTTGCCGAGCGTTTTGGCGGTGCGTGTGACCAGCACGCCCGAGCGTGCTCGTTTGATAATGGATTTGAGTGCCGAGACCCAATTTGCGTTTGTTTCCCTTTCTGGTCCCAACCGGATTGCAGTGGATGTGCGCGCAGAAAAATTCGTTGGCAGCGATGGTGGTATTGCGTCGGGTACTGGACTTATTTCAAATTACAAAATGGAGCAGATTGGTGCTGACCGGGTGCGTACCTATCTTTCGCTGGGGGGTGGGGCACAAGTACAGCAGGCCTATGTTCTTGCGGCGTTTGAAGGACAACCAACCCGGCTTGTGGTCGATATTATCGGGACCAGTGATGATCTGTTTTTGCTCAAAGTGGCTGAGGATGCGCAGGCATCCAGTGCGATTGCACAAAATGCTGCAAATGCCGCTGACACACTAACGCAGATTTCCGACGCGCCCGGTGCGTCTCAGATTGAAGCGGTTTCCCGCCCCCTTATTTTGATTGACCCGGGACATGGGGGCATTGATGGGGGGGCAGAAACCGCAGAAGGGGTGCGTGAAAAAGAAATTACCTTGCTGTTTGCCCGGCAGTTGCAGGAAGTTCTTATTGCTTCGGGGCGTTATGATGTTGCCCTGACCCGCGAAAGTGATGTTGCATTCTGGCTGGAACAGCGGGTGCAACTGGCGCGAGACAATAAGGCTGATCTGTTTGTTTCCATTCACGCGGATTCGTTTGATGATCCCAGCATTCGTGGCGCAAGCGTTTATATTCGCGACGAAGAGGCAACGGATGTTTTGGACAAGGTTTTGGCGGAGAACGAAAACAAGGCGGATTTGTTAAGTGGTTTTATTCCCGATGCGGAAGAGCCTGCGGTGGTTAACATATTGGTGGAACTCATGCGCCGGGAAATGCGCCGACAGTCGTTTATTGCGGCGCGAGCGATTGTTGACCAACTTAAACCAAGTATTCGGGTGCGACGTTTTCCGCTTCGTCGCGCAGATTTTTTCGTGCTTCAATCCCCTGATGTTCCAGCGGTGTTACTTGAACTTGGGTTTTTATCCAATTCATCCGACTCTGAAAATCTGGTTTCGCCGGCATGGCGCCAACGTGTCGCTGAAGCGGTGGCGCGTGGAATTACTTCTTTTTTTGATGGTAACAGATAATAAAATTGATGGTTGAATCCCGGGTTTAATGAAGTGAACGAAATAATCACACTTTTGCCCTGCTTTTAGTTTCAAAAACACCTGCGGGTCGTCTATATATAGTGGCATGAGTCATTGATTGGCCGATGTTAAAGGTCAATATGACAGGCATGGTGTTCGGTTTTCGGGTACTAATGCATAACTGGAATTTTTAAGAGACAATTGGAACTTAAGAGACAATGC
>JAJRRJ010000208.1 GCA_024279575.1 Alphaproteobacteria bacterium
CTTTCAAGGGAGCGGGAAATCTGCTGGTAGTCAGCGCGACACCCCACCTGCCGGTCGCGATCAATGCGCCATTCCTGCGCCGTTTGATAAAATGTATCGCGGTCTTCGCCAACCATCATACAAACAATCTGATAGGCCCGTTGCAGGTCCAGTGAATGCTCGTTGTAATAGTCACTGGGGTTGTTACGTCGGCCATATGCCTGATCTTCCAGCTTCCATCCCAGTGCGGAGTCCTTTAGCGCTTCATGAAATGAGCGGCGGCGCTGGGTTAAAAGTATATAGGTGGCAAAATTATCAGCCACATCTTCTTCGCGACCCAAAACCGGCCATTGATGCTTGTCCACCAACAAGTGCCCCACCTCATGATACATCGTAAAAAGAGAATTGTTGATCACATAGCGAACCGACTTATCCAGATTGCGGTCAGCAAGGATTTGCGCAAGTTCTGATTGGCTTTTGCTTTTACCCCCTTTGGCAAAGGCGGGTGCGCCCAATAGCCCTGAAATCAGGCCAAGAGCCACCAATATCCGAAAAAACAAACCCACGATTTCCTCCAAACCCTGCCAAATTTTCAGTAATGTAAAGTTGAACTTAACCGCTCAAATCACTTTGGCCAACCCGGTAGAGGAAAAACTGATTAACCGCTTATCCCCCGGCGGCAATCTCCGCTTTTGCCTTCTCCAGGGCATCGCTTTTTTCGACCCATTCCAACTCCAGCGCCGCCAGTTCGCTCTGCAATTCACCGCGTTGGCGCACCATATCCTGCGCTTTGTCTGGCTCCCCTTCATAAAGAGCAGTGTTCTCAAACGCCTCTTCCAGTCGATCCAGCTTTCCCTGAACGAGAGTCATTTTCTTTTCTGCGGCTTGAATTTCCTTGCGCAAAGGGGAAAGGCCAGCCCGTTTTGCAGCCGCTTCCTGACGTTCTTTTTTGCGATTCACCGCGCTGCGCCCGCCAGTATCTTTTTTCTTTTTGCGCTCGTTGCCACTGAGTTTGGATAAAAGAGAACGTTCATACCCCTCCATATCATCATCCAAAATGCGGATTTCACCCTCTTCTGCGATCCAGATCTGGTCAACAGTGGCATCAATCAGGTGCCGGTCGTGGCTGATAATCAAAACCGCACCCTTATAGTCGTTGAGCGCCTGCACCAGCGCATCCCGGCTGTCAATATCCAGGTGGTTGGTCGGCTCGTCCAAAATCATCATGCCAGGACCATTGAACGTAATCAGCCCCAATAAAAGCCGCGCCCGCTCGCCCCCCGACAGGTTTCCCGCCAGCGTGAGCATTTTCCCCGTTGTCAGCCCCATTTGCGCAACTCTGGAACGCCTTTGGCTTTCGCTCATATGCGGGGTGAGAGGCTCAATATGCTCTAAAACAGTTTGTTGCGGCTTCAAAATGTCCATTTGATGCTGGGCAAAATAGGCAATTTCCAGTTTCTTCCCGCGTTGAAAAACCCCGTCCATCTTTGCCAGTTCACCGCTGAGCAGTTTGGCAAAAGTCGATTTCCCGTTACCGTTCACCCCCACCAGCGCAATGCGGTCTTCAGGGTCAATCCGCTGGGTTATACGGCTAAGAATTGCTTTGCCGTCATAGCCCACGGAAACATCTTCCATATTGAGCATTGGAGACGCCATGGCGTTTTTGGGCTGGGGGAAGGAAAACGGCAATGAGTTTTCATCGACCATCACATCAAGCGGTTTTAGTTTGGCGATCCGCTTGGCCCGGCTTTGTGCCTGTTTGGCCTTGGTGGCGCTGGCCCCGAACCGATCGACAAATTTTTGCATATGGTCAATTTGCGCCTGTTGCTTGTCGCGCGCTTTGACGCTGAGCTCCATCCGGGCCCGGCGTGTTTCTTCAAACGTATTATAGGCTCCCCTGTGTGCGCCCTTATAAAGGGTCAATTTGCCATGCTCCAGATGCACGATGGAATCCACCGCCCGGTTCAAAAGTCCGCGATCATGGCTAATGAGAAAAATCGTATGGGGGTAGGTGGCAAGGTATTTTTCAAGCCACAAAGCCCCCTCCAGATCAAGATAGTTGGTTGGTTCATCAAGCAACAGCAGGTCAGGTTGGGAAAACAAAACCCCCGCCAGAGCCACCCGCATGCGCCAGCCCCCCGAAAGGGACGAGCAGGGGTCATTGTGCTGTTCAGACCCAAAGCCAAGTCCGCGCAAAATATTTGAGGCGCGCGCTTCGGCGGTGTGCGCTTCAATGTCGGCCAGGCGCATATGAATGTCAGAAATGCGCATCGGGTCGGTTTCAGTTTCCGCCTGTTTCATTAAGAGTGTGCGTTCGGCATCCGCTTCCATCACCATGTCCAGAATGGTTACCTCGCTTGAGGGGGCCTCTTGCGCCACGGTGCCGATTCGCCATTTTGGATGGACAGAAATCTCACCATCATCTGGCGATAAATGCTTCAGAATAAGATTGAAAAGCGTGGTTTTTCCAGAACCATTGCGCCCCACAAACCCCGCCTTCATGCCGCCGGGTAAAGTGAGGGAGGCCTTTTCCAGCAAAGGGCGGCCAACGATGGAAAAGGAAAGGTCTTTGATGGTGAGCATAAGCGGGGTCTCGGCAAAAAAACGGGAAAATCTGATTAGCTGCTAACTAGCGGAGATTGAGGGGGCAAAGCAAGGGGAGCAATCAAGTGCTCCCCATCCCTGTTATTGGTTTGCCGCCGCCGTTTTCTTTGAAAAGTCGCAACTGTCCCATGAAGCGCCCCAGGATTAGAGGATTGTCCATGCCTGGAACAACATTCCAGCGCTAAATGCGCCGGCCAGCGAAAGAAAAATATAGGCAACAAACACCGGAAACCGTGCCAGCGCCCATACAGCCATCGCCGCCGGGATTGACGTCACACCCCCGCCAATCAAAAATGCCATTCCTGCCCCCGAAGACATTCCCTGCTCCATTAAACCTGCTACAAGTGGCAGGGCGGCATAGCCATTGAGATAGGCAGGCACCCCGGCAAGAGTTGCAAGGGCAATGGAAGCAAAATCACCGCCACCAACCAGCGCAACAATGTTTTCAGCCGGGATATAGGCCAGCATCAGGCTTTCAAGAAAAAATGCCAGCGTCAGCCATTTGCCAAGGAAGAATAGATTTGATCTCGCCGATTTGGAAAATTTGCTGATCCGGGAAGGCTCGCCCCAGAACTTCCAGATAACTTTTTCAGGATTGCGGACATGAGCGCTGCCACACCCCCCGTTTCCAACACCCTCTCGCAATGGGTTTTTCAATATGCCCCTTGTTTCAAGAAACAGAATTGTAAATCCGCCAAAACTGCCGATTGCTGCTGCGATGATCAATTTGGCCATAGCAAACTCAAAACCCAGCGCGCCGATGGTCAAAATCATCATTGAAGGGTCCATCAAAGGCGACGCCAACCAGAATGCCATCACTGCAGAAAGCGGCACCCCCATGCCAAGCAAAGCGGCGATCAGTGGAATAACCCCGCATGAACAAAACGGCGATAAAACGCCCATCAGCGCCGCAAATACGATCATGATCGCCTTGTTGCCCTGAAATGCCTTGGCAATAAGGTTGTCGGCGCCGGTTGCGTTGACATAGGCGGTCATACCCACTGACAAAATTATGAATGGCGCCAGTGAAACCAGCGCCTTCGCCATGAACATTATTGAATCGGAAAGCTGGGTGGGATTGAGCAGTGCCAGAAGAGCAAGGCCGACAAGTAGCACGAGGATAACCCGGTCAAACCGTTGTAAAAGTCCGAAAAACCCAATTCCAGCCCGGGCGTCAACATTGTCAACGGGGGGTTTGGTTTCAATCTTGTTCATTTCATTTCCTTTTGATACTTAATTACCAGTTTATTCGAAATAATATGCAAAAAAAATGCTACTTGAAATTGGTATCGCACGCATCGGCGCAACATTGTTCCTCCAGATATTCAATCATTTTCCGCATCGCAGAAAAATCAGCGGTACATATGAGTTCTGTTCCCTTGCGTTTTTGGCTGGCAAGACCCGCCGTAACCAGTTTTTGTAAGTGGTTGGTGAGTGTTGATCCCGCAAGTTCAAGTGCGCTTTGCACCCGACCCACCGGTGCCCCTTCTGGACCAAAACGCACCAGCTGACGAAAAACCGCCAAACGGACAGGGTTCCCCAAAACCTTTAATTGCATTGCCATCTTTTCATGTTCCATATGCCCCTGCTACATGAACTGCGAAGCCTCGTCAAACTATATTACTGGAATTTAAGAAATTTAGAGATACTGAACGAAATCAGGCAGAAGGATTTACCAGAAAAAAATCGACCTGCGCTTCCCCGGTAATCCAGCTATTTCCCTTCTTTCTTCAAAAGCAAAAGCGGTGTTAAAATCGCCATCAGCAAAATCAGGTTGAACAATGCGTTTGAGGGGACACCCGATGCCACCGAGCCAATGGAATCTACCAGATACCAGATAATAAATGCCCAGATTGTCACGTGGACAGTTTTCATATCCCGATTTTGAGCCGCCGGGGCCACGATGCCGATCAGCATAATGGAAATGGCAAAGGTCAAGCCGGCCCCGATGGAAGAAAGCCACATTTCCGATTGGGTGAAAGCAGGTGCGCTATCGCCAAATGGCCAGTTAAGTAAATCCAGTAAAGCTCTACTTGGCCAGTTAATTGCCTGATAGGGGGCCAGGCCCCACACAATTGCAAATGCGATAAAGGCATAGCCGACATAGCGAATGGTTTTGGCGCTTGTTGTTGGTGTCATGGTTTTTCCTTGGTTTTTTCCTTGGTTGTGAAAGAGTATTCCTTTTGCTATTGCCAGCGCATAAGTAAAACAATTACCTTGGAGGTAATTAAATCCATTCAACAGAACCTGGCGTGCCAACAATGCAAACCAAAACCAAAACC
>JAJRRJ010000209.1 GCA_024279575.1 Alphaproteobacteria bacterium
CTCGATCAATGACAAGGTGGTCAATGATCTTGAGCCTTCGGAACGTGACATTGCCATGGTTTTTCAGAACTATGCGCTTTATCCGCATATGTCGGTTTTTCAGAATATGGCCTATGGGCTGAAAATCAAAAAGGTTCCCGTTGATGAAATCAAACGGCGCGTGCAGCGGGCCGCAGAGATTCTGGAAATTGAGCAATATCTGGAGCGTCCGCCTCGCCAATTGAGCGGGGGGCAGCGCCAGCGTGTGGCCATGGGCCGCGCCATCGTGCGCGAACCTTCTGTATTTTTATTTGATGAGCCACTTTCAAATCTGGATGCAAAACTGCGGGTGCAGATGCGGCTGGAGATCAAAAAGTTGCAGGAAGATTTGGGGATCACCAGCGTTTATGTGACCCACGATCAGGTAGAAGCGATGACCCTTGGGCATCGGCTGGCTATTTTGAACGGGGGGGTAGTGGAGCAGCTGGGCACTCCTATTGAAATCTATGAAAAGCCGAATACCGTATTTGTTGCCGGGTTTATTGGCTCCCCTTCCATGAACCTGTTGGATGCAAAATTCAGCCCCAAAGGGGATGCTGTTGAATTGCCAAACGGGGAAAGTGTCAGCCTGGGGAAAACATTGTCAGAACGTGGGGGCAAGCATGTTACTTTTGGTGTACGCCCGGAGCATATCACGATATCCAAAGGCAAGGAAAACGGAATTGAACTTCAGGTCAGTGTCGTGGAGCAACTTGGTGCGGACACGCTGGTGCATGCAACTTTGGGGTCAAAGGCCACCGATATGGTCGTGCGGCTCAGCGGCATTCATTCTTTGGATCAAGGCTCAACGTTGAAGGTTGCCATCAAACCCAAAGCAATTCATTTATTTGACAGCAAAAGCGGATTGCGGATCAATTAGATCTCACTTTCCCAAGGGGGATTTGCCCCGGCACGCGATACGGTGATTGCGGCGGCCTTTGCGGCGAGCTGCGTGGCCTGTGCGAGCTGGTTTTTTGAAATATTCTTCAATTTATTCCGTTCGAGCAGGTGTTGCTGATCCAGTGAAGCCAGAAGCCCGGCGGTAAACGTGTCCCCTGCCCCAACGGTATCGGACACCGTTACTTTTTGCACCGGCTGATCTATCTGAAATGATTTAGTAAAGGCTGTGGCCCCTGCACCACCGCGGGTTAAAATAACCAATGCGGCTCCATCCAAAAGCCATTGTTTTACCACTGTTGCGGGATCAACACCGGGGAAAATCCACTCCATATCCTCGTCGCTGATTTTAATGATATCTGCAATCGCGAGCATCCGACCAAGTCGAAGCAGATAATTGTCCCGGTTGACCACAAGCGAGGCACGAATGTTTGGATCAATACAAATTATGCGGCGCGGTTTTTCCTGAATTGCCAGTGCCTCAAGGGTTGCACCTGCGGGATCATGGATCAGGGAGAAGGAACCAAAATGAAGCGTTGATACGGCGTCAGGAATGGCAGGTATTTGCTCTTTCGCAAGCATGCGGCCAGCAGACATTTCGTCTAAAAAAACATATTGGGGCTGGCCATTTGTCAGGTGGACAAAGGCAAGAGTAGTTGCACGGTTTTTTGATCTGACAACAAAGGAAAGGTCCACCTGGCTGGTTTTAAGGCCTTCAAGCAACATCTGCCCAAAAAAATCATCCGATATGCCACCCAAATAGCCCACTTGCCGACCCAGACGGCCAAGGGCAATCGCCACATTATAAATTGAGCCACCATTAAAGGGCTGAAAAGCTGTCGCCCCCTCTTTAGTTTTGGCGGGCAAAAAATCAATCAGGGCTTCTCCGCAACAAACAATCACTTTTCGCTCTCCTTTAGTGTCTGATTTTCAACATCAGGATAATTTTGGACAACGAAAACTGCGCGCGCAATGCTGTCGTGAACAATCCTTAGCAAAAACAGTTAGAATATGAAGTAATTTCTGGATTCAAACCAAATGCTTATCGGGTTTGTCTCATTGATCGGTTGGATTGCAAACGAATATCTGGCGCCCGCCATTTGTGTTTGGTACTGTAGAGTAGCAGTTTAAGCTTTATTGTTGTCCGCATCCCAAAAAGGCGAAATCCACATGTCCTATCCCCATATGTTTGAGCCTGTAACTATCGGCTCCCATACACTGCCAAATCGCGTTATCATGGGATCAATGCACACAGGGCTTGAGGAAGTTGATAAAACCGGCGAACGTATTGCAGCGTTTTACGCGGCGCGGGCGCGCGGAGGCGTGGCGATGATTGTGACCGGAGGTGTGTCTCCAAATCTTGAAGGGGGGACAGGAATACCCGGCCATGCGTCTGGATTTGGGCGCCTGGACAGCGATGCGGCCATTCCCGTTCATCAAAAAGTTGTCGAGGCTGTTCACCGGCATGGCACAAAAATTTTACTCCAGATATTGCATACCGGACGCTATTCCTTTGCGCCCAATCTGGTGGCCCCCTCGCCCATTCAGGCCCCCATCAGCCCCCACACACCGCGCGAGATGTCTAACAAAGATATTGAGCGCACAATTGACGATTTTGTCACCTGCGCCATGCGGGCGAAAAGCGCGGGTTATGACGGGGTGGAAATCATGGGAAGCGAAGGCTATCTCATCAATCAGTTTATAGCAGAACGCACAAATCAGCGGCGGGATGAATGGGGGGGCAACTTTGAAAACAGAATCCGGTTTCCCCTGCAAATAGTTGAAAAGGCGCGAAAAAAAGTCGGTGCCGATTTCATCATCATGTTTCGTCTGTCAATGATTGATCTGGTTGAGGGGGGCAGCACCTGGCCCGAAGTGGTGGCCCTTGGCAAGGCGCTGGAAGCGCGGGGGGTTGATGTTTTGAACACCGGGATCGGGTGGCACGAAGCACGGGTGCCCACCATTGCACAGGCAACACCACGCGGGGCGTGGACGTGGGTAAGCCGGGCCATGAAGCGTGAAGTGAATATTCCTGTTGTGGCCTGCAACCGAATTAATATGCCTGAACAAGTGGAAAGGGTTTTGGCAAACGCTGATGCAGACCTTGTTTCAATGGCCCGCCCATTTTTGGCTGACGCTGATTTTATCAACAAGGCGCAAAATGATCAGGCAATGCAGATCAATACCTGCATTGCATGTAATCAGGCCTGCCTGGACCATGTATTTGCTATGAAAACCTGCTCGTGCCTGGTCAATCCGCGTGCATGCCACGAAACCCTTTATCCGGTAGAAATGGCAAAGATAAAAAAGTCCGTCGCAGTGGTTGGCGCAGGTCCCGCTGGTATGAGTTTTGCCGCCGAAGCTGCTGAACGGGGACATCGGGTGTCATTGTTTGAAGCCGACGACCGGCTTGGGGGGCAACTCAATATAGCGCGCAATATTCCGGGGAAAAATGAGTTTGATGAAACAATACGGTATTTTTCAAACCGGTTAAGTGCTGCGGGGGTCACAACTAACCTTAA
>JAJRRJ010000210.1 GCA_024279575.1 Alphaproteobacteria bacterium
AGCTTTTGCAGCGGGGTTTTAGCCAGATCAATAATATTTGCCCCTCTGCTCCCGCTTTCATAATATATGATGGGAGAGGGTGGATTTCCCCCGCAAAACCTTGCGAGTTTTGTTGCCGTAGCTGAAAAATTGTTTGCAGAAATAATGGCTTCAAACGCACATTTTTGCGCCAGCCATTCAAGCTCTGCTTCCCCGGACGCCTCGTTTACCGGCACAATGATGGCCCCAATGGCAGCCAGCGCATATGTAATCATAAAAAATTTCGGTCCATTGGGCATGAAAACAGCAATGCGCGCCCCTTTTGCGATACCCAAAGACAAAAAACCTGCTGCCAGATGCTCAACTTTTTCTGCCAGATCCCCATAGGAAATAAATTGATTTTGCGTATGCAGACCACTGCTTGGAGGGGCAAAATTTGCGGTTTTTTGCAGATGGAGAAAAAGCACTTTTTTATCCCGGGTTTTTGTTTTTCAAGTTGCCGTTTGCGCACACCATGCTACATTTTATCATTTGAAGGCAAATATGTCAGATTTTTCAACCCCACCGATATTTGACGGGCATGTGGATGTATTGTCCAATCTCGCACAATTTCACGCCAGCGACCCTGCTCAAATATTTGAACGTGGTTACAAAGCCCATATTGATCTGCCCAAGGCAAAAAAGGGAGGATTTGGCGGCGGGTTGTTTGCCCTTTATGTGCCTTCGCACGAAGCTCCCATGGATCAGCTTGCGCAAACACCTGGCAACGCCTCCCTCAATTTGCCCCTGCCCCCGCCAGTTGATCAGAGGGTGGCTTTGCCAGTTATTATGACACAAATGGCACTCTTGCGAAAACTTGAACACGGGGGGCTGCTCAAAATCTGTACAAACGTCGGTGAAATTGATCAATGCCTGAAATCGGGGATAATAGCGGCTGTTTTACACATGGAGGGAGCAGAGGCGATCGATGCTGATTTTGATACCCTTGAAGTATTCCATGCTGCCGGGTTGCGCTCGATCGGGCCGGTTTGGAGCCGACCAAATATTTTTGGACACGGGGTGCCATTTGCCTTCCCCTCCACGGGGGACACGGGATTGGGCCTGACGGAGACAGGCAAGGAACTGATTAAGCAATGCAATCGTCTCAACATCATGATCGACCTGTCCCACCTGAATGAGAAAGGTTTTTGGGATGTGGTAAAAATCTCTAAGGCACCACTGGTTGCAACCCATTCCAACAGCTATGAATTATGCAAGAGTTCGCGCAACCTGAGTGCGTGCCAGCTCAAAGCCATTGCGGAAAGTAATGGCATGGTGGGTTTAAATTTTGCTGTTGGATTTCTGCGGGCGGATGGGCAATGGGACACAGATACAGGTCTGGATATACTCCTGGATCACCTGGACTATCTTATTACTCACCTGGGGGCAGACCGGGTTGGACTTGGGACTGATCTTGATGGCGCACCAATCCCGGATGCCATCGGCGATGCGGCAGGGTTAACTGTCCTTCGGCAAGCGCTTAAAGCCCATGGCATAAATGACGCCCTGATGAAAAAAATCTGCCACGAAAACTGGCTTGGGGTCCTGAAGCGCACCTGGGGCGAGTGAATTACACCCCTCTCCCCTTACGACAAAGGGGGGCAATCTTCCCCCCTTCAAACTATGGCATATGCACGATTTCAGGTTCTATCAAAGCGTTGGGGATAAAGGTGGAGGAAAAATGCTTCAGGCCATTATAAAGTAAGCCAATATGTATGGTTGCAGGCCTATCTAGGCTTTGTTATAACACGCAAATATATGAGCCACGCGAGGGATGGGGTTATTATGCTTTTGCCAATCACGGATAAGAGTAACTTCACACGGAATATGAGGAAATAAAAATATGAAAATTGCTAAAATATCCACACTTGCACTGGTTGCTGCGCTAACCAGCACAGTTGCTTTTGCCGGAAGTCATCAAGATCGCGCTGGTTGGCCTGAAAGCTTTACCGTAGGCACTGCCTCTCAGGGCGGTACATATTTTGCTTATGGTGCCGGCTGGGCCAATTTGGTTGCCGATGAGCTTGGTTTATCTGGCGGTGGCGAAGTTACCGGTGGCCCAATGCAGAATATGGCTTTGGTTCATACCGGCGAAGTTCAGTTCGGCATGACCACAATGGGTCCCGCCTCTGAATCAATTAATGGCACCAACCCGATTGCTCCCGGTTTAGAGATGACGGGCGCTTGTGCTATGTTCCCAATGTATCAAACACCGTTTTCGGTTACAGCACTATCCTCTTCAGGCATTCAAACTATTGCTGATATTCCTGCCGGCGCACGTATTGGCTTTGGTCCAGCCGGATCCACTTCCGATACTTATTTCCCTCGTATGATGGAAGAACTTGGCGTGGATTTTGAACGCCGCAATGGTGGTTGGACCGATCTTGGTGGCCAATTACAAGATGGCTTGCTTGACGTTATCGCATTTGCTGCCGGTGTGCCGGTTCCAGCTGTTAGCCAGCTAGAAGTGCAAACTGATGTGAATATCATTGAGTTCACTGAAGAAGAGCAAGCTGCAATCATGGCAGCTTTCCCTGTTTCTGAGTTTGATATTGCCGCGGATTCTTACACCTCACTTGATGCTGATGCACGTTCTGTGTCCATGTGGAATTTCTCCATAGCCAATTGTGACCTGCCTGAGTCCTTTGTTTATGCGGTTGTAGATGTGGTGATGTCAGATAACGAACGGATGATGGGCATTCACCGTGCGGCCCGTTCCACTGTTCCTGAAAACTGGGACAAAAATACTGTTATGATGTGGCACCCAGGTGCTGCAAAGTGGTTCACTGAAAATGCCGGCGCAACTATTCCTGCTGACATGATCCACAGCGGTATGTAATCTGAAATAACCCTGAAATATGAGCCGCGCCCCATTTTGGGCGCGGCTTTTTCAATGTTAAAGGTGCCACTCAATACATAGTCGGCCCGGCCAGAGGAAAACTATGAGCGAACAATCAGCAAAAACAAACGAAGAAGTTATTCTGGCCGAGGGCGTTGATGAAGCGATGGTTGAACGCAACCGACGTCTGTATGTCGGGAATTCTCATCTGCTGGTTGCGGGTTTTGCAACATTATATGCCGCGTTTCATATGGCGGCTTTGAACGGATTATCGCTTTATGAATTGACCGGCATTAATATTCCGTTTTTACCAAGTTTTCCATTGGAAACATGGAATTTTCGCATTGTGCATATTGCCGGCGCGCTCATATTAGGCTTCATGCTTTTTGCTGCCCATGATTTCAAAGAAGAAGCGAGCAAAGAAACCCCGCTCCTTGGATATATCGCCTATGGGCTGATGGTCCCCGCCGTTTATGCAATTTATACAGCTCTTGGTTTTGCCAATGAAATTGCTGGCGGCGTTATGTGGAATGGCATCGACGAGACTATAAAATTTCGCGAGACATGGCATTTTGGAGCGCCTTTACTGATAGCGACTGGCGGCGGAATTGTTTTGGGTTGGTTCCATCGCCGTGATCGAGCCAGGTTTTCTGCGCCGGATGTCCTTCTGGCTTTAGCAAGTATTGGTGTTGCTATCTATCTCATCACCATATTTGGCACCTTGATGCGCAACTCTACTGGCACACCTTTTGCACCCATCGGAATGAGTCTTGCAGCGATCGCCGGAACAGCCCTGATTATGGAGTTGACCCGCCGCGTGGCCGGGATGGCTCTAATCGTCATTGCTGGCATGTTTTTGATCTATGTTTTTGTAGGCGATAATCTGCCCGGTTTCTTGAATGCCCCTGATATTTCATGGCAACGGTTTTTTAGTCAGGTTTACACGGATGCAGGTATTCTTGGCCCAACAACAGCGGTGTCTTCAACTTATATTATTTTGTTCATTATTTTTGCTGCCTTTTTACAATCGTCAAAAGTGGGGGATTATTTTATTAATTTTGCCTTTGCTGCTGCCGGGAAATCCCGTGGTGGTCCGGCTAAAGTCGCCATTTTTGCTTCTGGCCTGATGGGGATGATCAACGGCACATCCGCAGGTAATGTGGTGGCCACCGGCTCACTCACTATTCCGTTGATGAAAAAAGTAGGCTACCCGAAAAGAACGGCTGGCGCGATTGAAGCGGCTGCATCAACCGGTGGGCAAATCATGCCACCGATCATGGGGGCCGGTGCCTTTATCATGGCTGAAATTACCGGCATTCCTTATGCGGACATTGCCATTGCCGCCATTATTCCAGCCGTGCTTTATTTTACCTCGATCTATTTTATGGTAGACCTTGAAGCGGCTAAACTTGGCATGCGCGGTATGCGTGAAGATGAATTGCCAAAATTCAAGGCATTGGCCCGTCGCGTATTTTTATTCCTGCCAATCATTATTTTGATTGCCGCTCTTTTCCAGGGCTATTCAGTTATACGGGCCGGCACTCTTGCCACAGTTGCGGCCGCTGTCATTAGCTGGCTGGCCCCTGCTGAGATGCGTCTGGAACAGTTATTTATGCGCAATCGAAAAACTGGCCTGCTGGGCTCCCTGCTCCTTCAGGCAGTTATCATCGGGGCGGCAGCGCTTGTAGCGATGGGGGCGTTCTATTTCCTGTCTTCAATTGATCAGCGTATTATCACCAGTGCCGGAATGATCTTGGTATTGATACTGGGTGGTGTTGCATTTTACCGTCACCGCAATAATCTAACGCGTGAGCAAACCGTTAATGATGGCATGAGCTTTGTCTCGGTTATCAAAGCCTTTCAAAGCGCCGGAGTCATGTCGATCCAGATTATCGCCGTGTGTGCCGCAGCAGGTATTATCGTGGGTGTTATCTCACTGACCGGCGTTGGTGCACGTTTTTCATCGTTGCTGCTTGGTCTTGCGGAAGCCAGCCAATTGCTGGCTTTGGTGTTTGCGATGTTGATTGCCATTTTATTGGGCATGGGCATGCCCACAACAGCCGCTTATGCGGTTGCAGCTTCTGTGGTTGCACCGGGCCTTGTGCAACTTGGCATTCCATTGCTGACAGCGCATTTCTTTGTGTTCTATTTTGCTGTGGTGTCGGCCATAACGCCACCGGTAGCCTTGGCGAGTTACGCGGCGGCGGGGATATCGGGTGATAATCCTATGTCAACGTCGATGGCGTCGTTCAAGATTGGCATTTCAGCCTTTATCGTCCCCTTCATGTTCTTCTATAACTCAGCGATTTTGATGGATGGCACATGGTTCGAAATAGCCCGGGCTGCCATTACAGCTATATTTGGGGTGTATTTATTATCCTCAGGCATACAGGGATGGTTTATGGGCGCACGTACGGCGTGGTTCCTTAGCCTTGGGCTAATAGTTTCAGCGCTGTTCATGATTGAAGGAGGCTGGGTTTCCGATTTGATCGGTGTTGCGGGGGCGGCAGGTGTGTTCTTCGTACAAAAAATATTCCACCCTGCCCCAGACGCCAGCATAAAAGTGCGCGGAGCGGATTAACAGCTTCGCTCTGCTTGTATGTAAGGAAGCTTTGATTCAAGGCACGGGTGATTTATCGTGAAAGACCACCCAAACAGGCAGTGTAATGACGGGGACGTTGGGGGAAGCGATTGCGTTTGCTTGCCGCGTACATTTCTGGCGTGCGTCGGGTCTCCTTGCAACCAGAACCATATCATCGGGCGATATTTATCACTGTTGACGTTTCGTCAAATCTGGGCGCTAAATCCAAAACAACGGTCTTAGGTACAGGGGAGCCAATTGAGTGAACAATTTGTAGCCTTTCTCAGGGGCGCAAACCTTGGTAAGCGCAATATCAAAATAAATAAATTGCGCGCGGTGTTTACTGATCTTGGCCTGCACAGAGTACTAAGCGTTATTGTAAGCGGCAATGTTCTCACAACGCGCAACTGGAATACTGTTCAAAAAATTGTCAAAAAGGCATCGAAATGATTTTTGTTCTGGGGTCCATAAATCTTGATATGATTGCCACCGGGCAGCGTTTGCCCAAGCCGGGGGAAACCGTATCAGCAACGCAATTCACCACATCCGCCGGGGGAAAAGGGGCCAATCAGGCCCTTGCTGCAGCCCGCGCCGGGGCTAGCGTAAAAATGATAGGTGCTGTTGGAAGCGATAATTTTGTCAAAAAAGCGCTTAAAGATTTACGCGCGGCAAATATCGATTTAACCTGCGTTCGGGCTGTCCCCGGGCCC
>JAJRRJ010000211.1 GCA_024279575.1 Alphaproteobacteria bacterium
CTCAAGGGCAGCTTGATCAATATCTCCCAGCACAATACAGGCGCCTTCGTGAAGCATGCGCGCCGCGGTTGCACGACCGATTCCCCCGGCTCCTCCTGTTACAAAAGCAACCCGCCCTGCAAGGGATTTGGGTTTTGCCAAACGCTGCAACTTGGCTTCTTCCAGCAACCAGTATTCAATGTTAAATGCCTCCTGTTCATCCAGTCCCCGATAAGTGGAAACGCTTGATGCTCCACGCATCACATTGATGGCGTTGACATAGAACTCGCCCGAAATACGCGCTGTGGCCTTGTCCGCAGCAAACGTAATCATACCCACACCGGGAACGAGGTACACAACCGGATTGGCATCGCGCATTGCCGGACTGTCATCGTGACGACATCGCTGGTAATAGGCGGCATAATTTCCCCGATACACCTCGATCAAAGGTTCCAGCCGGGCAAGTGTTGCATCAATATCGGGATTTTCTGGATCAAAATCTATAACCATGGGCCTGATTTTAGTGCGCAGAAAATGGTCCGGGCAACTTGTGCCAAGCGCTGCTAACTCGCCAAATTTGCTGGAAGAAACGAACTCAAGCACTTGTGAGCAATCATCGAAATGACCTACTTTATGACTGTCTTTAGAAATCATGCCACGAATTTTTGGCATCAGTATTGCCGCAATTCGTCGCCGCTCCCCGGCTGACAAAATCTCAACGACATTCCCGCCAAAAGCTGCAATTCCAGTGGATTTTTTCTTTAGCCATTCGATCGCAGTGTTGATTGTGGTTATTGTGGTTTCATAACATTGCTCGGATGTGTCCGCCCATGTAAACAGGCCATGATTTTCAAGAATTACCCCCTGTGCTTCAGGGTTCTCCACGCAGAATTTTTCAAGCCACATCCCCAATTCAAATCCTGGCCGTTTCCAGGGTAGCCAACCTATTTTTTGTCCAAAAATTTCCCTGGTCAGTTCTTTACCCTCCTTTGCAGCCGCAATTGCAATTATGGCATCCGGGTGCATATGATCCACAAAAGGCTTGGGAACATAGGCATGCAACGGTGTGTCAATTGAAGCTGCCCGAGCGTTCAGATTAAAGGTGCAGTGCGCCAGATAAGCTACCATTTCGTCTTCAAACTCAACGCCGCGATAAAGGCTTTTCAGGGCCTGAAGCCTGTCCATATAAAGAGTTGCAAAGCCACCAAGCTTGATAGTGCCCAGATCACCACCCGACCCCTTAACCCACAATACTTCGGTTTCTTTGCCGCCCAGGGGGTCTTTGCAAATAATTTTTGAGGAGGTGTTGCCGCCCCCGAAATTGGTTACGCGCTTGTCTGATCCCAACAGGTTGGAGCGGTATTCAAGCCGTTGTGCTTCATCCATCAGTGATGCTTTAGAAGCGTCCCACAGATTTTTGATGCGCGTGCTCGCTGAAGTTTTAGTCATTGGCTTCTCCCGACTACAAGCTGACTTAGAATGGTTATGAATCAAATTTATAATTCAATCATTATCAGTCATATACAATCATTTTTTGCATATAACAACCGGTGTAAGAGCGTTCTTGATTGACAATGACCCAATTTGATGAGATATTTGGGTTTCAGGAGGAGATATGCACGAAAAGGAACGGCATCGGATCATATTGTCCGCGATCCAGACGCGCCCCGTGGCCACGGTTCAGGATATGGTTGAAATAACGGGAGCCTCCGAGGCAACGATCAGGCGTGACATCGCAGCACTGCATGTCCAGGGGAAGTTGCGCCGGGTACGCGGTGGCGCCGAAGCCATCAATCCGCCGTCCCAGACCGGACTTGTGGGGCGCCCCTATAAGGTCAATGAAGCCATTAACCTGCCTTTGAAGCGCGCCATAGCAAGGGAAGCTGTTGCGCTGTGTCAGGACGGCGATTCTATCATCATCAATGGCGGTACAACTACCTGTCAAATGGTGGATCATCTCGCAGCTTACCAGATGCAAGTCTTCACCAATTCATTTCCAATTGCTGAGCATCTGCTTCACCATTCCAAAAACTCGGTTCTGCTTCCCGGCGGCGCAATTTATCGAGAACAAAACATTATTTTAAGCCCGTTCAACAATGACGTATCGCAGCATTTTTATGCGAAAAAAATGTTCATGGGTGCTCAAGCTATCGGCCCGCTTGGAATTATGGAGGCTGATCCATTACTTATTCAGGCGGAACTCAAACTGATCGGTCAGGCCGATGAGCTTATTGTGTTAGCCGATGCCTCTAAATTCAGATCGCGGTCCAGTTTAATATTGTGCGCGCTCGACCGGGTAACAACAGTAATCACCGATAAAGGCCTGGGCACCGAAGACAGGGACATGCTTGAGGCAGCAGGCGTACGCATAATTTTTGCGGATGCACATCAAGAAGGAATAGAGAAATCCACATCGGCCGCATGATGCGCCCGGTGTTGGTAAATTAACATAGACTCAAGAGGGAGAAAATACATGAGTAAAATCAATAAATTAGTAACGGCCCTGGCGTTTTCAGTCGTGGCGATGACGGCAATGCCGGCACAGGCGCAAACTCGGATTGCCCTGGTGGTAAAATCTCTGGGAAATGGCTTTTTTGATGCTGCGGCGAAGGGGGCTGAAGAAGCGGCGGCTGAAATCGGCGACATTGAAATCATTTACACAGGTCCCACCTCTGCCACTGCTGAAGGCCAGATTGAAATAATTAATGCACTGATCGCGCAAAACGTCGATGCAATAGCCATTTCTGCTAACGATCCAGATGCTTTGGTCCCGGCGCTGAGAAAGGCCATGGATCGGGGAATTGCAGTTATTTCCTGGGATTCAGGGGTTGCCCCCGAAGGGCGTCAGATGCACCTTAACCCCTCCGATACAGATTTGATCGGAGAAACCATTATTAAGCTTGCAGCGGACTATTTACCTGACGGTGGTGATGTGGCCATATTATCGGCTTCCTCCACCGCTGCCAACCAAAACGCCTGGATTGCTGCTGCTGAGGCCATCCTGCCCACCAAGTTTCCCAACATCAATCTGGTTGCGACGGTTTATGGTGACGATGATTCGGTAAAAAGCACTGATCAGGCCAAGGGTTTAATCGCCTCCTATCCTGATCTGAAAGCTATCATTGCACCAACAACGGTGGGTGTTGTGGCCGCTGCCCAGGTTGTGACCGATATGGACTTGATCGGTAAAATCAATGTGACTGGTCTGGCTTTGCCATCCGAATTCAAACAGTTCATCAACAACGGCGCTTCCCAGGCCGTTGCCTTGTGGAACCCGATAGACCTTGGTTACTCTGCGGTTTATTTAGCCAATGCATTGGCGGGTGGTGAAACTGCGGTGCCCGGCGCAACCCTTTCCATTGGCCGTGTTGGCGAGGTAACGCTTGATGACACCAATTCAGCGGCGATGGCGGCACCGTTCACCTTTGATGCCTCCAATATCGAAGAGTTCTCCAAAATTTATTAAAAACTCTTAGCCAACTTCCCGGCGACGCCACCGCGTCGCCGGGTTTTTTATACAACGTATTTTGGCAAGATAGGAAAGGGTGAGCACCGGCATATTGGAATTGCTCCCCCATCTTGTGAAACAAGTAAGCACTGACTTAGTATGTTTTTGGCCAGCGGGCTAAAAAAAGGCGAAGGCCAAGTTAATCATGTCGCAGCTAAAGCTCTCTCTTTCAGGAATTTCCAAATCCTTCCCCGGTGTTATTGCTCTAAACCAGGTGAGTCTTGAACTTCATTCAGGCCAGGTTACCGCTTTAATTGGAGAGAACGGCGCGGGCAAATCTACTCTGGTGAAAGTCCTGACCGGTATTTATCAGCCCGATTCCGGCTCAATATCAATAGATAATGAACTGGTTGAACTTCCAACTCCTCACAGCGCGTTTGAAAAAGGCATCACTGCCATTCACCAGGAAACGGTGCTTTTTGATGAACTAAGCGTTGCGGAGAATATTTTTTTGGGTCATGCTCCCCGCACGCGTTTCAGAACCATTGATTGGCGTAAAATGCACGCCAAAGCCCGTGTCCTGCTTCACGATATTGGGGCGGCACACATAAACAGCGAATTACCCCTCAAGGAACTGGGAATTGCCAACAAACATCTTGTGGCGGTTGCCCGTGCAATGTCAATTGAGGCAGAGATCGTTATTCTGGATGAGCCCACCGCTTCGCTTTCCCACAAGGAGATTGAAGATCTGTTTGATCTGATCCGCCTTCTTAAAAAAGAAGGCAAAGCCATACTTTTCATTTCGCATAAATTTGATGAAATTTATCAGATAGCTGACCGGTTTTCAGTTTTTAGAGATGGTGAAATGGTTGGTGAAGGTGAACTGAAAAACACCAGCCAGCAGGATATTGTGCGCCTGATGGTGGGGCGGTCTGTTGACCAGATTTTTCCTAAACGCAAAATTGCAATCGGCCCTCCGGTGCTTGCTGTTGCAAACCTAAGTCACCCCACCGAATTTGATGATATTTCGTTCGAATTGGGCAAGGGCGAAATTCTTGGGTTCTATGGGTTGGTTGGTGCCGGGCGCAGTGAAGTTATGCAGGCGCTTTTTGGTATTACACGCACTGCCAGCGGCACTATCACCCTGGATGGCACCGCCATTAAACCCAAATCACCCGCCGATGCGATTAAAGCAGGAATTGTCTATGTGCCGGAGGAAAGGGGAAAGCAGGGTGTCGTTATGGACTTGCCGGTATTCCAGAATGTTTCGCTTCCCTCGTTACACAAAACCTCCAAAAACGGTTTTCTGGTACTAGCAAGGGAATTTGCCCTGACGCGGAAGTATACCCGGCGCATGGATTTGCGCGCTAGTTCACTCAGCCAGAACACAGGAACGCTTTCAGGGGGCAATCAGCAAAAAATTGTCATTGCCAAATGGCTGGCGACACAACCGCGCGTTATCATTCTGGACGAGCCCACCAAAGGCATCGACATTGGTTCAAAAGCTGCGGTGCACGAATTCATGGGCGACTTGGTCGACCAGGGCTTGAGTGTGATAATGGTTTCCTCTGAACTCCCCGAAATATTGGGCATGAGCGATCGAATTGTGGTGATGCGTGATGGAAAAATTGTTGTAATCCACAAAAATGATGGCACTTTAAGTGCTGAAACTCTGGTTAAAACTGCCGCCAATATTTCGTTGGATGCGGCATGAGCAGGTTGCTGAAAAATCGTGAAATCTGGTTGTTACTGGTAATTGGTGCGCTTGTCGTTGCAACTACCCTGCGCGCACCCGGGTTTGCACAACCGGCAAATCTGCTCGACATATTCAACAACACCTCCATTTTGATGATATTGGCGCTCGGTCAGATGGCGGTAATAATTACCCGATCAATTGATCTTTCAATGGCCACCAATTTGGCCCTCTCAGGGATGATTGTTGCTTTGACCAACGCTGCTTTCCCCGACATCCCGGTGCCTTTTCTCATGGTTCTGGCCACCTTTTGTGGCCTTGTCATGGGTGCATTCAATGGTATTTTAGTATGGAAACTGGGTATCCCCGCCATTGTGGTTACCTTGGGAACATTGACCATTTTTAGAGGTTTGATTTTTGTTATTGCCGGTGGCAGCTGGGTAAATGCCGATAAATTCAGCACTGACTTTGTGCAATATACGCGTATCGAATTTTTAGGTTTGCCCCTTTTGTCATGGTACGCAATTACCATTGCTGTGATGTTTTTTGTGCTGATGACCCGTACTCCAATGGGCCGCGCTATTTATGCAATCGGGGTCAATCCCACTGCATCAACCTATGCGGGGATCAATGTGGGGCGCACCACATTTGTAGCCTTTTGCATTTCTGGAATGCTCGCCGGGTTCAGCGGTTATCTGTGGGTTTCTCGCTATGTAATCGGGTCGGTTGAAGTTGCCAATGGATATGAACTAACCATCATAGCGGCCTGCGTTATAGGCGGAATTTCAATTGCAGGAGGCGTTGGCACGGTAGGTAGTGCCTTGCTTGGTGCGCTGTTTCTTGGTGTGATCAATTCCGCCCTGCCGGTTATTAATATTTCCCCGTTTTGGCAGATGGCAATTTCGGGCGCGGCGATAATTCTTGCTGTAATATTGAACGCGCGTGGTCAAAAACAAAAAGGCCGGCTTATTCTCAAAAAGGGAAATACCCAATGACTGAGCTGCCCTCTAAATCGCGAAATATCCCGGACAGGCTCGTCAGCCCCATAAAAACTGCTCTTTTTTCATGGCCAACACTGTTGCTGGCAGTGGCTATTTTCATTTTTATTCTAAATTCATTCGCCTCTCCCTATTTCCTGTCCGCCTGGTCGCTTTCTGATGCCACATTCAACTTTACCGAAAAGGCACTGATTGCCTTGGCCATGGCCCTGCTTATTGTTTCTGGAGAAATTGATCTTTCGGTTGCAGGAATAATTGCGCTTGCTTCAACGATTATGGGCCTGGCACTCCAGTTTGGCGTGGACACGCCCGGACTTGTTGTTATTGGCATTCTGACCGGGCTTGTCTGCGGAGCGTTTAACGGTGCATTGGTGACCGGGCTGGGCCTGCCCTCAATCGTGGTGACCATCGGAACCATGAGTTTATTCCGCGGTATTTCGTTCATAATTCTGGGTGACCAGGCGTTCAAGGGGTATCCAGAAAGCTTTGCCTTTTTTGGCCAGGGATATGTGTGGTGGGTAATCTCGTTTGAGTTTGTGCTGTTCCTGCTTTCAGCTGCTATTTTTTACGTGTTGCTGCACCGAACGAATTTCGGACGTCATATATTTGTTATCGGCAACAACCCGGTAGCGGCACGTTTTTCCGGGGTTCGGGTTGAACGCGTTAAATTTGTGTTGTTTTGCCTCACTGGCCTGATGGCAGGTGTTGCAGCAGTTTTGCTTACCTCAAGATTGGGTTCAACCCGTCCCTCTATCGCAACGGGGTGGGAGCTGGGCATAATCACAATGGTGGTTCTTGGCGGTGTCAACATTCTGGGTGGTACCGGATCAATTCAGGGTGTGGTGATCGCCGCATTTGTTATGGGGCTCGTCACGTTTGGCCTGGGTTTACTTAATGTTCCAGGTATCGTTATGTCAATTTTCATCGGTGCGTTGCTGATCGGTGTTATCGCGCTGCCAATTCTCTTAACTCGCCTGCATGATAGGGTCAGTAGATGAGCGAAGAAAAATATGCTTTCAAGATGAAGCTCCGCCCCGGCATGGCGCTGGAATATAAACGTCGGCATGAGAAAATCTGGCCTCAATTGTCGACTTTATTGCGCCATGCGGGAATTCGTGATTATTCAATTCATCTGGATAGAGAAACAAACATTCTCTTTGGAGTGATGTGGCGAAAAACGGACCACGATTCCGAAGCGCTCGCCCAAACCGAAATCATGCGCAAATGGTGGGATCACATGGCTGATATCATGGAGGTAAACTCTGATAATCAGCCCGTTTCAAGTGCGCTTGAGACGATGTTTCACCTGCCGTGAACATTATGGTCAAAGCCCGCTTTGTCGCTGTTATTGATATTGGTAAAACCAATGCTAAATTGGCGATTGTGGATCGCTTGAAGCAAACCGAAATTGCTGTGCGCAAAATTGAGAATATTTCGCTTGTCGGCCCTTTGTATCTTCATTTCGACATCCAGGGAATTTGGGAGTTTTTATGCGCATCTCTGGCAGAGTTGAATGCAGAAATCCCCATTGATGCCATTTCCTGCACCACGCACGGGGCCTGCGCAGCGCTTGTCGATGATCTGGGAAATCTGGCCTTGCCAGTGCTCGATTACGAATATTCCGGCCCCGAGCAATGCGACACATATTACCGGCGCGTCCGGCCAGATTTTTCCGAAAGTTCAACTCCCCCCCTGTCCGGGGGTCTTAATTTAGCAAAGCAGCTGGTTTGGCAGGCCCGGGAATTTCCCGATGAATTTGCCCGCACCAAATGGATTTTACTCTATCCCCAATATTGGGGTTTTCTACTGACCGGCATTGCTGCAAGTGAAATCACGTCCATTGGTTGTCATTCGGATTTATGGAATTTTCCGGCCCGGGAATTTTCATCCCTGGTCAAAAATCAGGGCTGGGAGGAAAAATTCCCCCCGCTGCGTAAGGCCCAGGATATTCTGGGGCCAGTCCAGCCCCAACTGGCAGAGCAACTGGGTTTGCGCCAAAACCTCCCGGTATATGTTGGTATTCACGATTCCAATGCTTCCCTTCTCCCCCACCTTTTGAGCAAAAAGTCACCTTTTGCCGTGGTTTCCACCGGCACATGGGTTGTGGTGTGCGCTCCGGGGGGGAGCCTTGAAAATCTGGACCCATCCCGCGACAGTTTTTCAAATATTGATGTGTTTGGCAGACAGGTGCCTTCAGCCCGTTTCATGGGGGGGCGCGAATTTAGCAAACTGACCGGCAATGTGATATTTGAACCTCACTTGCAAATCATTGAACAGGTTCTGAAAAACAAGTGGATGCTTTGCCTTCGGTTTGCAAGGGAAGCGGGCCCTTTCCCACCCATAATGCGCGATTGAGCGTTGCGCGCGAAAACCTCTCCCCTGAAGCCCACTACACGATTGTCTGTTTTTATTTGGCCCTGATGACTGCCGAATGCCTGATTCTGGCTGGCGCATCGGGGGAAACAATCGTGGAAGGACCGTTTGCAACTAACACACTTTTTCTGGAAATGTTGAAAGCGGCAACAGCTCGACCGGTTAGGGGGCATGTGTCAAACAGCACCGGCACCTCCATTGGTGCAGCTTTGCTGGCAGCATCCCCAGGGGGCCGAACAGCGCCAATTCTGCAGGATACCGCAACGCCTATGTTTTTGTCGAAAATGAGCGCTTACGCGAGTGCCTGGCGCAAAGCAATTGAACAAATACCCGCCCTCTGAATTGCAAATTAATACAGGTTTTAACTGGTGCTGAGCACCAATTCAGGAGTGTGCGCACTTGTTTTGAAAACCAGTATTTTGCAAATATTTCTCAAACGAAAAATAGCGAATTTCTACCCCTAAATTAACGCTTTTGCTTCCCTGCAAACCCATAATCATATATAGGTAAGGCTGAATTTTTTGCTTTTTTGAAACGAAGTTTTATGCCAAATAAATCTCCCCTGAAAAGCACGCAAAATATAGGTGTTTTGCTGCTGAATCTGGGCACTCCCGATGCAACAGATTTTTGGTCCATGCGCCGTTATCTCAAGGAATTTTTGTCAGATCAACGGGTAATTGAAACCCCCCGCTGGAAATGGTGGCCTATTCTGAATTTTATTATTTTGAATACGCGGCCAAAAAAAAGCGGGGCGCTTTACGATAAAATCTGGGACCGGCAGGCTGATGACAGCCCTTTGCGTGTTATCACCTCGCATCAGGTGACAAAACTTTCAGATCGCCTTAGCAATAAAAATATCCTTGTTGATTTTGCCATGCGCTATGGCACCCCCTCAATTAACTCGGCCCTTTCTTCATTGATGGAAAAAGGGTGCGAAAGGGTGTTGCTTGTGCCCCTTTATCCGCAATATTCCGCCCCCACCACAGCCAGTGCAAATGACAAAGCCTTTGATGTGCTTAAAGCCATGCGCTGGCAGCCCGCTATTCGTATTGCGCCCCCCTATTATGATAATGCCACCTATGTAAAGGCGATGGCGGCGAGCATTTCTTCAGCCCTTAAGGACATGGATTTTGTTCCCCAGCGGCTGGTGTTTTCCTATCACGGGATGCCCCAGGATTATATTGACCGGGGTGATCCATATTATGAGCACTGTAAAAAAACTACAGATAGCGTAACTGCGCAATTGGGATGGGCACCGGAAAAAACGACTATGGCCTTTCAAAGTCGCTTTGGTCCCGCCAGATGGCTGATGCCCTATCTGGATGAAACGCTGGTGGAGCTGCCAAAATCCGGGGTGAAAAACATTGCAGTTCTGGCACCGGCGTTTAGCGTCGATTGTCTTGAAACTCTGGAAGAGCTGGCGATGGAAGGCCGCGAGACGTTTCTTGAGGCGGGGGGCGAGAGTTTTGCCTATATCCCGTGTTTGAATGATACGGAAAATGGTATGGATGTAATTGAAGCCATTGTTCGCAACGAGCTTATGGGGTGGATCAGTGAACCTGCCTGAAGACGCATTTGAATTTTGCAAAACACAATCAATACATAATATGTCTTGATTTTAGTTTTTTAAAATTTCATCCGGTAACAATTGGCAGGCGCGGTTTATTGCGCTCAACCCGATACCACCCATATAGTTTCCTATCAGATGCAGGTTTGGGGGCAGCACCATATCATTCAGGATTTTCTCCAGTTCCAGGGTATAATGGGGGAGAGATTTTTGCCGTCGCAAGACATATTTTTTGATCGGGTGCTGCGCGCGACCGACTAATTTTTCCCGATCCGCCAGTGCCAGCTCAATCAACTCATCATCACTAAGTTGCAACATGTGGGGGGAGTGAGAACCCCCCATGATCCAGCGTTCAACCGGATAGGAATACTCGTTTGGAAATGCGTTTTTCCCGGCCAGAACCCCTAAACTGTTAAAGCCCTCACTGACCGGAAACAGACATCCAAATCCTTCAAACAGAGTTTCCCCGTCGCCAAAAACCAAATGTACTCCGGCCAGGTCCAGCATGTCGATTTCGCTAAGTGCAGGGCCTGCTGGTATTCCCATTTGCGTCAGCAATTTCCCCGCTGCGCCAGCCGATGTGGCAATAACAACCTGCTCGCCTGCCACAAAATCTCTGGCAGCAACCTGCCTGTTATAGTTTATGCGCACGCCTTTTTCTTCAAGGTAGTGCGCCAGTTTTTGAATGAGTTTTCCCATGCCCCCAACGGGCATGACTGAGCCGCGCACTTGTGGCTTTTGCTTGGGTTTTTTTCTTTCAAACATGGGGCCAAGAACCAAAGGCGCACTCATGTCCGAGCAATTTCCCGCATATACACCTTGCAAAAATGTTTCCAGAACATAGGTGTATCCTGCCTTGCCCAGGACCTTCTCACCCCATTCGCGCACAGTCTGCCCTTCTTTTAATCCTTTGTTCTTTTTGAGGAAAATACCAACAGCACCGATGATCAGGCGCGCAGATTCTACAAAACCAAGGGGCCAGCGCCTCATACCATTCCGGTAGAAATTTTTAACACCGGCAAGGGGGCCTTTGTGGGCATACTCAAGTCCAATTTGCTCAAATAAATCTTGCAGGTCCTTTGAGTTTATCAGCGAGCTGGCGGCATAATCCATTGGCCCGTACGGGGTATCAAGGGTCTGGATCAGACCACCGGGACGGTCTGATTTTTCAAAAATCTCCACATCAAAATCATTCTGCAACAGGTAATAGGCACTTAACAGTCCCGAAATGCCTGCCCCTACGATTGTGATTTTCATATGGCTTTGGAAAAAGTCAGGCTTTGGGGCTTGGCGGAAATCAGACGCTCGTCCAGCGCAGTACACACGACCCGTAAAAAGCTTTTGCCAGTTTCTGTAATTTTGAGGGTGTCCTCTTCAAAATAAACCAGTCCATCCTCTATCATGGGTTTTAACCTTTCCCGGACTGTTTTTTCTTTCTTTTTATCGCTGAATGTTATCTTAAATCTGGTCATCAGCTCCAATATCTGACCCTGCACAATTATGTCCTGCTCACTCAGTTTATGGCCGCGCATTGTGGGGATTTTCCCCTCCTGCGCCTGGGTTTCATAAAGGGTGAGGATTTTTTGGTTTTGATGGAAACAATCGGGTGAGGCAGAGATCGAACTCACACCCAGTCCAAGCAAAACATCAGTTTTTTGATCAGTATATCCCATGAAATTTCGATGCAGACGTGTTTCGTTCATGGCGCGCAACAGATCATCTTTCGGCAGGGCAAAATGGTCCATGCCAATTTCAACATAGCCCGCATCCAGCAGTCGGGTTTTGGCATAGTCATACAGGGCACGTTTTTCTTTTGCCTCAGGCAGGTCCTCATCCTTGAAATGACGTTGCGCCGGCTTGATCCAGGGCACGATCGCCAGTGAATAAAGTGCGATCCGATCAGGCCACAATTCCAGAGTTTTATCCATCGTATGGGTCATTTCCGCTTGTCCCTGACCGGGCAAGCCATAGATCAGATCAAAATTTGCTGATACAAAACCAAGGTCTCTGGCCGTTTGTAACGTGGTGCGTGTGGTGTCAAACGGCTGAATGCGATTGACCAGTTTTTGCACCTTCAGGTTAAAATCCTGAACGCCAATGCTGATACGGTTAAATCCAAACTCCCTAAGAAGTTTCAAATGCGCTTCAGTAGTATAATTGGGATGAACTTCAATGGAGCCTTCAAAATCGTCTTTGTCGATTTGCACCGTTGAAAGGATGCCGTTTAGCATCCGACCAAGGTTATCCGGCGTAAGAAATGTTGGTGTGCCGCCTCCAAGGTGAATGTTTTTCAAAGGGCGTGAGACAAGCGCTGGCACAGCTTTCTTATAGCTTTCCCATTCACTAAGAACGCAGTCCACATAAGGGGTTTCATACCGATCATGCTTGCGCGTGATTGTTGTATTGCATGCACAATAGCTGCAAAGGGATTCGCAAAATGGAATATGGACATAAAGGCTCCATGGACTTTTGGGGTCTTCAAATGCCCGATTTAGCGAATCTGTCCATTCTGGCGTGGTGGGCGCATTATCCCAATAGGGAACCGTGGGGTAAGAGGTGTATCGGGGGGCGGGCTTGTCATATTTGTCAAACAAATCAGCCATGGGTGTATTCCCTTACAGTTTTTACAAACAAGCGCACATTTTCTGTCGGAGTTTTGGGTAAAATTCCGTGGCCAAGCCCACTTACCCAACCACCGGGAACACCGTTCTCGTGCATGCGTTTGAGGTATAAATTCAAATGGGTCAAAAATTCTTCCCTGGGCAAAAACAACAGACTTTGATCAAAGTTCCCTTGGGTAAAACCTGTATCAAGTGTGCCCATATCTGAGGCTGCCCAGCGATGGTCGACCCCCACACCTGCCAGCATGTTGCTTTCAAACAGAGGGTGACGATAATGAGCCGGTGTTGTTCCTTTCGTGTAAAGCCCGATTTTTTTAGGAAACAGGGCAACCAGTTTTTCCATGTAGGGAAGTACAAGTGATTGATATAGCGATGGGGAAAGTTCCCCCGCAGCGGTATCAAACATCATGACAACTTCGGCCCCGGCAGCCAGTTGTTCGCGCGTATTTTGAATGAGGACGGGTAACAAAATATCCATAAACGGATGGAAAAGGTCCATTGATTTTTTCGTTTCAATCAGCGCCCCCTTGTGTGTGCCCTCCACCGCGTAGGTGAACAGGCTCCACAACCCCCCGTTAAATCCGATCAGGCTTTTATTGTCGGGCAATCGAGCACGGGTCTTGCGCAATGCTTCCCCCTGAAACGAAAGGCGTGTCGCAACATCAGGGGAGCGATCCAATTTGGAAAGTGTTTCAGAATTTAGAGCCCAATCCAGTTGTGGTCCGCTTGATGTATATTCCAGCCCCATGCCCAGAGCGTTGAGCACAAATAATATATCGCTGAACATTATTGAAACATCAAAGTCAAAATCATCCATTGGCCCCATGGCCACTTCAGCCGCCAGATCCGGGGTAAGGCACAGTTTGGTAAAGCCATGTTCCTTGCTAAGCGCCTGATAATGGTGATGGTAACGACCCGCCTGGCGCATGAACCAGATAGGGGGAGTATCTTGAGGCTTTCGGGCCAGGGCGTTTTGGAAGGCGATGTTTGTCATTGTTTATCTTTCTCAATTGGTACCCACTGGTAGCCGACACTGCGAATGGAACGAATGAATTTTCCGCCGGTTTCGCCCAGTATCTGGCGAAGCCTGACGATGGAATTGTCAATGGTTCGGTTGCTGGGAAATTGATCCTGCCCGCATAATTCATCCAGAATTTCGTCGCGGCTGAGGGGGCGGGGTGCGCGCTCAATGAGCATGCTTAAAAGCTTGTAGTCCCGATTGGACAGGTAAGTGATTTTTCCATCGCTGTCGCTGACCGACATTGTATCCAGATTGATGGTTCTGTTTGCACATTCAATGGTCTGCAATGGGCGCTGATGGTCTTTGAATATGTGCTGAATACGCAATAAAAGCTCCTTGAAAACGAAGGGTTTGGGGATAAATTCGCTTGCCCCAAGCTCATAACCTTTCAAGCGCTCCTGTGCGGAACTTTGCGCGGTCAGGAAAATAAACGGTGTCGAAAACTGCCCAAGCAAACCTTTTGCAAAATCAAACCCGGACCCATCCGGCAGACCCACATCGAGTACCAAAAGGTCAAATTCGTTTTCACCGAGGGCTGATTGCGCCGAAGCAATATCTTGCACCCAGGTCACATTGTAGTCCGCGCTCCCCAACCGTTGGCAAAGGGTCGCCCCAAGGGATTGGTCATCCTCAAGAAGTAAAATGCTGATCATGTGCCCCGCGCCTGCTGCAATGTTACAAGAACGATGAACCCAGATTTTTTTTCTGAAACCGGAAACGCAACATCACCTTTCATCTTTCCAACAAGTTTTTTCACCAGATACAATCCGATACCGGACCCCCCTGCTGAACCTGAAGGGAAAAACATCCGGGTCAACTGATCGCGTTGCCCCCCAAACCCAACTCCATCATCAATAAACTGAATGGTGACCCGCCCCTTTGAAGTGGATGCAGCTTTAATATCAATACGCCGGGCATTGCCGTGTTTGAGCGCGTTGTTGATGATGTTGAGAAATATCAGTTCAAGGGCGCGCCGGTCCGCATAAACTTTCATATCGTGATCAAGGGATATTTCAATTTCAGATTCCTGAAAACGAACTCGCTCAAGAATATCAGAAAGAAGCAGATCCTCCATATAAAGGGGTGCTGCATTGGATTTGGACAGTTCCAGAGAGTTTTCCAGTTTCATTTTGAGGCGTCTGCTGTCCTGATCCAGGCGCACAAGAATGGGGTTTTGTTCTCCCTGGAACTCATCGCGCAACGCCCCGACCTGCATTTGCAAACTGGTCATTGAGTTTTTCAGGTCATGGCTGAATGCCATGTGAAAATCATTGAGTGTGCGATAGGAGTTACGCTCTTGATAGATCAGGTAAAATATCGCCGCACCGCCCGCCAGCAATGCAAAAAGCAGAGAAAACCCTTCCCATTGCAACATGGTGCGCACGCTGGCCTCAGACGTCAGCTCAATCTGACCCCAGGCATGAATAAACCACCAACCCGCAAGGGAAACGGTAAAGGTTAACCAGACCATGGCGATGAGAACTTTAGTGCGAAAGTGCTTCATTGGCTAAATTTTTCAAAGGCGCGCCTGAATTTCTCCAGCGCCTGTTCAAGAACCAAATCCGTATGGGCATGGGAGAGAAACATAACTTCATACCCGCTTGGTGC
>JAJRRJ010000212.1 GCA_024279575.1 Alphaproteobacteria bacterium
CATTCAATGCTTGCCCTGCCCAGCTATACAATCGGTATCATTGTGCCCCCTGTTGTTGCCATGCTTGTTTTGGGCGTTTTTGTGCTTCGGGCAGAAAAGCCAAAGAGGGCACAATGGTTGATAGTGGGCTTGTTTCTGGCGGTGGGTATTCTGGTTGTATTGGCTCAGGTGCGCGGGGCACGGCTGGTTGCCGGCATGGTGGCTCCGGTGGGAGCATGGGCAATTCTGGTTGTTCGGCAACGCTACCTTGCGCGCCAGTCCGCCATAAATGTGATTGGTTTGCTGGGCACCTGGTTGATATTTGCCGGCCTGGCCATCACGGTATTAGCCGGATATATTTTACCGCGAGGGGATGATGAAGCAGCACCTGTTTTGTCTGCTGCAGCAAATGAACAAGTCGCGCTAAGCAAATCCGCATGCTTACAGCCACAGGTTTTTGAAGATCTGGCCTCGCTCCCCCCTGAGCGGATAATGGCTCCGGTTGATTTGGGCGCGCACTTATTGCTGTTTACCCCCCACAGTGTGGTTGGTGCCCCCTATCACCGTAACCAGCAAGGGCTAATGGACACGTTCAAATTTTTTAACACGAAACTAAGTGACGCCAAGGCAATCATTGATAATCGCGGTATTTCCCTGATTGTCACCTGCCCATATCTGCCTGAAATGAACGGCTTTGCCGATGCGGACGAAAACTCTTTAGTTCGCATGCTGAACAGGGGTGAACTGCCCGATTGGCTGGAGGATTTTACCCTGCCAGGATCCATCCTTAACGTGTATGGGGTAACCAATTAAATCCTTTTGAACAGCTCGCTATTCAGTCCCAGTTCATTTTTTTTTGCTTTGGTCAATTTACTGGCGATTAAGCGATGTGCCTCAACAATATAGGCACCAATATCCTGTGCGCTAAGCTCTGAATTGGGGGAAACATCCACCCATTTGGCGCGTGCCAGATATTTGGCTTTCGTGATCCCCTCCAGATTGGACAGCATTTCAAAACTAAGATCCGAACATTTAAAACTCACATGCCATACATCAGCTTCATTCCAGATCGAAAAAATGGCAAAAATTTTACCTCCAACTTTCCCTATGGATGCGTTACCCCATTGATGAACAAGTGTTGCGGCAGGAAGTTTTAGGATAAAAGCTTCAAATTCATCTCGGACAAAAAAATTGACTTTAGAATAATCTAATCGTTCAGAATTGGACATGTGACCCCAGTACCCCTGATGCCGCAATACCCATCGGGATTTTTAGCAAGGTATTGCTGGTGGTAGCTTTCAGCATAATAGAACTCAGTGGCCGGAGCAATTTGTGTGGTGATCGCTCCCTTATTACTTTTGCACAGTTCCGCACAAAACAATTGAGCGCTTGTTGCCACCGGTTTTTCCTGCGGTTGGCAGGAGGTATAAATTGCGGAGCGGGATTGCGTACCCACATCATTGCCCTGGGCCATTCCCTGAGTGGGGTCGTGCTGTTCCCAGAATATTTTGAGCAATTTATTCAAGGAAATAATCAATGGGTCAAACACCACCATGACGGCTTCAGTATGACCCGTTTTCCCTGAACAAACTTCCTCATAGGTGGGGTTGGGGGTAAAGCCTCCCTGATAGCCCACAGCTGTAACCCGCACCCCATCCAGATGCCAGAACACACGTTCGGCCCCCCAAAAGCATCCCATGGCAAAAAATATTGTTTGCCACGTTGGCTCAAACGGCCCCTTGAGAGCGATGCCAAGAACAAAATGAGTGTCGGGCACCGGCATAGGGTTTGCCCGGCCAGCAAGCGCTGCCTGGCGGGTAATTATTTTATCGGGCTTTTTGCCAAAAAACATAAAGCTAACCGGTTCTCCTTTTGCTTCTACGCCCCAGTCGCCAGAATAGTGCTCCAATTATGAAACAGGTTGCCCCCATAACAAGGAGAGCCATCCAACTTGGCCAGTTTAGAATTGTCGTTATTCCGGGGTTCCACAGGGCTGGCCATTGCAGTTTTCTTTCAGCAATCACCTGCGCCAGTTGAATAGAGTGGGACTGAAAAATAAAAAAGAATGGATCGTTCTGAAACCAGACCTGCCCCAGAGGCTGGGTGGCGCGAGCCGGTTCCGGTATCCAGACCATAATTTCAAAAGCAATCATGCTCAAGCCAAACAGGCTGAATATAACTCCAATAAGGCTGGATAGTAATTTTAGAATTGCTGTGATGATTCCCATAATATTTTCCATTCAATCATATTGTGGTTTTTTGGTTGGCGTTAACGTCGGCGTGCCCTGCTTTGACCGTGAAAAATCAGCACCAGGCCAGGCAGTCCAAGAACCGCCCACCCCGGCCAGCTCAAAACAGGGACGATGCCATAGGCCCATATGAATTGAAGGTACCCCTGCTGGCCAAAAATCTGCTCCACCCAGTTCAAACTGCTTTCATGCACCAACATCCAGACATCCCCCAGGCCGGTAATAACCAGGTTGCTGGCAGCAAGGGACTTTGTACCATCCATTATGAGCAAAATGAGCGTCATACTCAAAAGCCATGTTCCAATTATTCGCAAAATAAAACGCATCATATATTCTGACATTATTCCGCAAAACGCGGGTTACTCATTAAGTGCCGTCTATTGGCACGGTTTCCTGATTACATACAAGATGGGTCAGATTTAGGCCAATATTGATGTTGAACCCATTGTGAATGCGATTTGATTGAAAATGAATTGAAACTGCCGCTTGCACAACGGCTCAACATGGCTATAGTGCGCGCCGCTTGGGCTGGTTTTTGATCACATGATTTGTTGTGAAAATATAGGACAAAAGTAGCGTAAGTGGTTGAAGGCGTAACGGGGTTTGGTAAGGACCAAAACCAGCATTTGCTGAAAAAATATACGGAGAGGTGGCCGAGTGGTCGAAGGCGCACGCTTGGAAAGCGTGTAGGCAGGGAACTGTCTCCAGGGTTCGAATCCCTGTCTCTCCGCCATTTTACATTTCCCTATGTGGAAACCCTCTAACACCTTGAATGGTAAGGTAGTTTTTGGGGTTCGAAGCCCTTGGTTTCGGCAGTATGCAATACGTTCGGAAAAGGCTAATCTTAGCACTGTTCTTTTAAGGGTGAGTTGACCTGATTCCCATAGTTTCCAAGGGTTTGCGAGGAAACTTGTAGCGAGTTCGAACAAATCATCAAAGCTATGCGCTGGCTTCACCCCATTTTGCTGTTTTTCCGCCAGAACCAGTTTATCCGTTTCCAGTTTTGACAGGCGTTTTTCGTATGCAGCGATGACGCGCGGATTTTCAGTTTCCACGATACGATCCAGCAGGCTTTCGATTTTCTTATCAACTTGGACAGCTTCACGTTTAAGGCCTTGGATCATCCCCTCAGCCTGCGCCATGCGTTGTGTCCACGCATCTTTGAACATTGCCCTCACCAAATCGAATAAGCCCTCAGAGGGCTGTAAGGAACGCACGACCTCGGCAAAATCACCTTCCAGCACATCGCGGCGAATAGACTTGCGATAGCTTGCACAGCCTTTTGTTGGGCATAGATAATACGGATGTTTTCTCTTGGTTTTGCTGGTGGACCAACAGGCCGTCAGCGGTTTCTGGCAATCGTTACACAAAACGAATCCACGCAAGGGGAAATCGGCACTGATATCTTTACGCGCCGGGACTCTTGCGCTTTCCTTCATACGCCGTTGAACGGCTTGAAAGGTCTCAAGAGAGATCAGCCCTTCATGGTGGCCTTTGCGCAAGGACACATCCCAGTCAGGGGCTTCGACATAACCTGCGTAATGCACACGACGCATCAGGCGGGCAACTTCCTCAAAACGCACAAGACCGGTGCGACGATCCTTGGGAAAATCAGGTTGGGTTTCAAGAAAGCGTTTCACCTCGCCTTGGGTTTCAAATCGAGCAGAGGCAAAACCTTCCAAGGCTTCTTGTATGATTGAGGCCAGAGGCTCATTGCGTACCAACAGCTTGCCGTGTTCTTTGGTTCTTTCATAGCGAAAACCCAGCGGAGCATGAAACACCCAATAGCCATTCATCACGCGGGCGCGCATGCGGTTTTTTGTCTGCTCGCCGTTCTTTTGACGTTGGTGTTGTGACACGGAAGCCAGAAGATTTTCAATCAGGATTGAATCGCTATCTTCACCAAAGGTGATTGATGGGCTTTCTAATGTACCACCGGTTTCTTTCAAGGCGCGGCGCAAGGTCCAATGCCCTTCAATGTCGCGGGCAAATCGACTGATATCGTCAATTATAACAACCACGCCTTCGATTTTTGATTTTCGAACATAATCCAGCATGGCATTAAAAGAAGGTCTGTCAAAAGCCCCGCCAGAAACAGCTTTTTCATAGAAAGTTTTGACAACTTCATATTCTTTGCGCGTGGCATATTCGCGGCAACGGGTTTCTTGGGATTCTAATCCGTGACCTTCCTCGACTTGCATCTTGCTGGACACACGGCAATAGATCACTGCTTTTAAGGGTGTTGTACTTGTTGTCATTCTGAACTCCTTGTCTGTGCCGAATTCTGTAATCGACCGGATTGCCGATCAGCGGATGCATTAAATATTTTCTTGGATTTCTTGGGTGATGTTAGCATGGATGCCGATTGTTCAGTGATAAACTTGGCAATTTCCGCCTGTTGCTCACAAATATTGCCAGACGCTTGCTGGACTGGATGCATACCAAAACCAAGATCAACAGCACTGACAACGATAGCCCAGATTGTTTTCAAAAACTCGCGCTTTTCAGCGTCTGAAAGATCAGTTTCGTCCAGATATTTGCCGTAAAGCTCCCAGTCTATGGTTAGCGTTGGCGGGCCTGCTTTGTTCTTTTTGGTTCCTGAATTTGCCGTTGTCATGGCTTTTTCCTCTCATTATTTATTGCTGTCATATTTGCGTCTTTAATTGGCTATTTTATTGCTTCGAATTGATTATTTCGTGGCACGTCAGCCTTAATGCCGCCGCGCCGGTCCCGTGCGCCGATCTGTGGCGTATTCAAAATCATCGCGGGTTTTATCGCGCAATTCCTGCTTGGTGCTATCGCGCTGTTCAGCAGTTGAAACCAACACATCAAGCTCTTGGGTTTCACTACTTGCCAGTTGCGACATGCGACGGCTGTGATCATGTTGCACGTCGCGGTGCGCCTGACGTGTCAGTGCGAATTTATCGAAATTGTCCGAGCCAAACAGGCGATGTTTTAGTGTTCGGTCTTTTACGCCCGCTTTATCAATCCGCGCCTGTAATGCTTTTTCGACACGGGTTTTATAATCACGATTATATAGCTTTGTCTGCTTGCTGCTTTCACGGGAGTAACGCTTGGTGATCTCACTCATTTTTTCCAGATCAGCAGGGCGCGTCAGGCTTTTGGCCCTTTGGCGTAAGCTCGCCAAGTCGAATGTTCGTTTCAGCTCTTCTGTGATGCTGGACATCGCAGTCTCCTTTGTTTTGCGGGCAGACTTTCGGCTAAATTTGCGCCACAGAATCTGCTTGTGATATTGTGTGTTCATGAAAAATTTTGAACATGTGCAAGACGTTGAAGAGTGGCTTGAGCCAATGGGTTATGACGAGTTTTGGGTTAAGCTCAGCCCTTACGGCGTTGACGCCGAAATACGGGAGAATTGCGAGGTCAGTATTGCCAATGGCGCATCGCAAGATACGGTGCTTTCCGTCATAAAAAGTCTGATGCGTATCGAGTTGACCAAGGAACTTGGCCTTAAACGCCGACCGACCACGCCTTGGGTGCAGTTGGTGAAATAACATCAGCGTCCGCCTTCCTTGAAGAAAGCGACAAGCTGACAGCTCCCCTCACTGGCTGGAATTGTGAACGCGCCGTATGGTCCCCAATAAGTGCAGGAAGTGTAATAGCGCTCCAAGAACGGATCATACGGGCTACCGTTATCGACAAATTCATAAGACCAGATTGCGTGTGGAACCCCGAAGGCGATGAAAATGCCATAAAAGGTTATCGGCACGACCAACCAATAGAAGAAGCTTAGGCGTAGGAAATGAGGTTTCATGATCGCCCCGCTTTCTTGACATTAAGGGTAACGCGCTGATCAGCCGGGCGTTGCGGGCCTTCAAGGGGATTGTCGGCCAACTCGCCATGACAAAACGGCGCGATCTGGTGTTGCTGGATTTTGCGGCAATGGAAGAACCCAACATCCTTGATGTGCAGGATTTGTTCATCCGGTTTCAGGCGCATCAGCCGTTCAGCAGAAAACATCCTGTCCTTGCTGGTGCCAATATTGCCGGTGTAATCCAGTTGCCCTGAGTTAAATCCGAGGCTTTTGTTGATCACCAAAGCCTCGCCCATGGCGCGGCTCACCCGCTCCGCTTCTTCAAATGAGGAAAAGCCGAACCATTGTTTAATAAGAGCATTTTCTTCAATGGTAGCGGTTTCTTTTTCGCCGTAAGCACGCTGGATTTCTGACCTGCTTTGAACAATAAAGTGGCAGTTACCACCAAATCCGCGCATGGTAGTTAAAGCAGACACCAACGCCTTTAAAGGCGCGTTTGTGGCTTCATCCAAGATGAAATCTACTTGACCTTGGGCATCCGATAGCAATGCTTCTACAAAGCTTTGCAAATGGAGCGCGTAATGCGCCCCAAGGCGCGCCATGTGCCGTTGTGGACCAACAATGAATACGATATATTTTTCACGTAACAACTGGGAATGGGTGACATCCGTATCCACTCCCGCATGATGAAGCGGACTACCAGCACTGTAAATGCGAAGTGCTTTTAATGCTGAACCGCGATGCTGGCCAAAATGTTCTTTGTTGTTTTTGGCCATATCAACGATATGCGCACCGAGGGCTGAAAGCATTTCATCACCTTCTTCTTTTTCGACCTTGGCGGCACTGAGCAAAACATCCGGGTTTGCCAGCATAGCCCAAACCCCGCCCGGAACGGCGAGGTTTGGGTGACGTTTTAGCAATGCCAGTTCGGCAAATTCTTGAAGGGTGCGGGGTTCATCACGCCAATACTGGTTGCGCGCGTCGTTGGCAGGCTCAGAAATCAATGCGTGGTTTGCGGTTTCCGTGGCAAAGATCAGTTCGCCATTTTTGCTGTTATGTGCGGCAATTATCCCGCCAAAAGGCGTGATCGAAACGCGGTAAGGGTTGTCTTTTCCAAGAACGCTAAAGTCATCAATAATTGCGACTTTGCGCCCGAACCTGTGACAGGCATCAGCACATTGCGCTGCAATTTCACCATTCTTACAATCATTGACCACAATGGCCCGATTGTGATCCCCAATCAGGGATAGTAACCAAGGCACCCCGCCCGCTGTGGTTTTCCACGACCCTGCCGACGCCATAAGCAAACTATGACTGGGCTTCGGTGAAAATATAGGCGTGTTTCCTTTGAGAGATGTGCCAAGCAGGCGTCCAAACGGTACACTCATTCGATCATACCCGCTTTTTTCAGGTCATCAATACTTGCCAATTCCGAGGGTTCAGCCGCACGGTTTGCTTCTTCAAATTCCGCGAATTCTTTGTCGCGGGCATAAAGTTTGAACATCATCACGATGGCTTTGATCAACATCGCGGGCGCGGCAATGCCGAGCATAATGCTCATCAGTCCAAAACCCCACCATTTGAGGCTCTCAGGCCAGCTCAACCATGCGCCAATGGCGTAAGAAAATGCGCCCAACAGATACATGTTTATTTTGAAAACAATGCTCCGGTTCGATTTATTCTGGTTCATACCTGATCCTCCTGCGGTGTGCTGCGCATGGCGGTAATGATCTCGTAGCGGATGCGATTGAGATGGTTGAATGACCCCCATATCGCGCCGGATAATTCGCTGTTGCGCAGATCACGGCTGAGCAGTTTTAACTGCCCCAGCCAAATACCGGCACAAAGCGCTACTGCAATTCCACCGAGGATGGCGTTGATCTCACTTGGGTAGAGAAGATCACTAAAAGCAAATCCGAACCCACCAAATCCCGCCGCGAACATCAGTGCGCCAGCTAAAAATGGACGGCGCACTGACACAACAGAAATGTTTGGAAGCAGGTAACTATCGCGGTGCGTGTTCACCGAAGCATTGTCGATTTTTACAGAACCAAAAATCATTTTGACCTCCTATCTCTGAACGCAATATGAGGAATTCAGCGCGCGGGTTAGTTCAGAATTGAGGTTGTCAGTGACAGCGGGTGGTGAAATTAACCGTGCAGACCCCGCATAGAGCGCCCAGTTCAGGCTATCTTGGGTTACAACAGAAGTTGCGCAATCACACCTCGATCCAGTCTGTGACGCGGCCAGCGCAATGCGGCGATCTTCTGCCTCGCGGCGCTGGCGCTCCTGTTCACGCAACACGGCTGTGGTTCCGCCGCTTAGATCAGGATTGCCATATTGGTTACAAAGCGCGCCCAACTCGGGCATGAAGCCACCCAAAAGTGAATTGCAATCGGTTCTGGGAATGATTGTCACTGGTTCCCTGCGAGTGGAGATTTCCGCCCGCAAGGCAGACAGGCACGTCTTGCCCCAGTCCGAAGTTTCAATGGTACGCTTAGCAATCAACTGGCCCGTGCCAAAGAAACTAACCCCTGCATAAAGCACCACCGCGAGGATTATACTGCCACTGATGGGCATATTTGATGTATCGAATGGCATGACTTATCTCCCTGCACGGTTTTGATAGCGGTGTTGAGATTTGGTTGAGCCATGGGAATTGCGGGGTGGCTTGTTGTTTGGTTCTGGAGCCAATTTAACTGGCGGCATGGCAACCAGACCTTCGAAGCTATCCGCATCCGGGCCTTCGTCCTCTGCTGGGGGATCATCGCGGTAAACCCGTCCTACAAGCGTGAAATAGGTGTAGAGCCAAAGAGTAAGTGGAAAGATTAGTTCCACAACTGCGACGATTGCAGCGATTGGCAGGAAATATCCGATATAGCTAAACGTATCCGACACGCCGGACTTACCCGGGAAACTCGGGCGGATATTTGAGCCACGATCTATAGAGTTTAGAACGCCGTTCAGGCTATCGGCATATCCCGCAAGCAAGCTGTTTAATTTAAGGGTAGATTCTTCACTGTGGGCAATCACCACACCGCTACGCAATTCGCTCACAAAAGCAGCCAACAGCGCGGTTGGGACGGCTTCATTCAAATCACTGATAGCTTGCCCAGCCAGTGCCACATTGGCTTGCAAGCCTATGCGCCGTTCGGTTTCTGTCAGATCACCATTGCCCAGAATGTTCTGATATTCTGCAAGCAGACCGTTCAAACGATCCAGTGCGGACCTGCGAATAATCGCACCCGTTTCCACTTGAGCGGCAATAGATTCAGCACGCTGGCGTTCTTCTGACAATGCCCGTGAGCCAGGGCCAACGCCGCCATTTCCTTGCCCACTGATGCAACTTGTTTCTTGTTCACAGCTGTCTTTTGCTGTCAAATCGTCAACGATGGCGCGGATCACAGGTGCGGCGCGACCAGCCTCAATTGCTTTGTGGTTTCGCAGATCAATGTATTCGGCATATTCGGTGCCAAACTCCTGCTGGCGCAGAGCATCTACATCCTTGATAACAAGCCCCGCATAGGTCGCTGCAAACAAGCCCGCGCCGACAGCCAGTATCGAACCCGTACTGACCAAGGTTGCACCAGCCGTACCAATCGCGGCTTGCAAGGCGCCTTTTTCAACTGCAAGGCGATTGACGCCAAGCGATACCAACGCGCCCGCACCTGCCAACAAAATGGCTTTGGCAAAATCCAGACCACTATCCGCCCCGATCAAATTCGGCACGGCAAAACCGAGCATCAGCCCCGAGGATATAGACAGCCCCGTTGTGATAATTGTTGCAAACGGCTTAGCTTTTCTCTTGCGCATCTTTTTAAGGCGCTGCGTTGTATGTGTTTCATTTGCCATGGAGAATTCCTTTTTTATTGGCTGAGATTGGCCTTTCCTTGTTGGCAGAACACTCATAAAAATGGTCTATAGCCAAACTCAGTTCAGAACTGAGTTTTTGTTTAAAGGTGTTGGTATGGGTGTTTTTGTTCGTGGGATTCGCAGAAAAATCAGACTGCTAGAGGCTTATGGCTGCTATAAAGATTTAGAAAATATTGCAGAATATCTGGGCAAAAAACAGGGCACGGTCCTATCTTGGGCAGACGGGTCCGGCTCGCAATTACCCAATGAAGTCCCTGAAAAGAGTTTCCCGATATTTCTCAAACTTTTTGAGGACGCCTTATCTGAAACAATTCCTGCGCGGGTGAAGGAAATAGTTTTTGCACCCGCATCGCTATTGGAAGATGAGTTACGGGCGCGTTTGGGCGCGTCCTTTATGTATTTTGTGAACACAGAGGCGGACAGCAAGTCCTGCCGTTTTTTCCGAGTTGAACATCAGGAAAAGGGTCTTATCGAAACCAGTCTGTCACGCGAGCGCGAAAGTGCAGAGGTGATTGTTGGATTAAGTGAACGTTTTCGCCTTTGTGTTGAGATGAATTCGCAAAACCAAAATATCCTAGCCTTGCAATGCGCGCGCTCAAATTGGGGGGTGGTTCCTCATACAACTGATCTTGCAACAGGCCACGTTGATCTTCCGGGCAAAGATAAGGATGGTGAGCTGGCCGTTATGAATGAGCCTCATGATACGGGCATCCACCATTTCATTGTAATGGCCGTAAATAGTTCCATCCCCGAAGATATTGCATCAGCGCGTGATCAAAAACTCACGCTTGATCATGCCAAGCTAAATGAACTGGCGTTGTTTTATCAGGAACAGCCTCAAAAGCAGCGCAAGTTATTCTTGTTAAAAATAGAAGTCAGGTGATGGAGATGTTTGTTATTTTCGATGCCCGGCTAACGCCATAAGGCGTTCATTGACCGGCATGAGGTGCAACCACTCCTTTGCCGATTCTGTTAATAAAATATCTGCCTTGAGATCATCAGCATACTGAATTGCCATTATGTCTTTGAAGATGGCACCTTTGTCGCCAATATCGACTAGAAAGCTAACTGCTTCTGCTGTGGATGCTATGGTGACGGCATCGTTAATCAACGGCATAATGACAGATTTTGAATAAGCTTCAAACTCCGCAACATCTGGCTTTCCCATGGTTCGAACTTCTGTTCCTCGCTCGCCGGATTCCAATCTTGCTCCCGGATAACTCCACATTTGTAAAAGGTGACCCAGCAATGTGAAGAACCGTGTTCCCGCGGTTGGGTGCGTTTCATTGTGTGTTGATGCTTTTTGGTTTTCGCGTTCCATGATTGTCATGATCACAAATATACAAGCCGCATCCATCCGTAACTCATCCCAACGGGATTTTGAATACAGGCCTAGAAAAATATCAGTAGCCTCGCAATCGGCTTGTAACTCGTGGCACTTGGAAACAAGAGTCAGGTCTTCAGTTGGCAGGCCTGAAATTGGTTTGGGCGTACGAAAAAAACTTAAATCGTGGGTTGTGCTAATTTCGATCAGATGCGCATGCGGCCAGATTTCTAAATGCCGTAATTGGATATGCATCAATTCATGCAGGCAGAGCCAGACAAGTGACATATCGGCGTAATCGGTGGCAGTGGATTTCGCATTTTCATCACTTTGAATACGCTCGAACCTTTCGCCGGAAGTAAGCACTGTTGTTTCCCAGAGGTCTGACCAAAGGGTGTCCACCACATCAACAACACCGGAGCTAAATTCTATTGTGACGCTATCATTAGTTTTTCGAATGGCCGCGTGAAACCCTTTTGTCGCCGTGACCTGTAACTCAGGATCGGCAATCAAAGGCTGGCCAAAAGTTTGCTCAAACAAATCAACTGCCCGCGATAACGATTCGCGTAAACGTCTTTCATGAGACTTGAATTTTTGGTTCATTGAGTGTCAGAGCCTGTTGCGCGTTTTTAGAACATAGAAAGACATACAGCGTGCTGCAAGCTGTGTTCTGTATTACAGAACTTAACTTGGCAAGGGAGACGCTAGCGCTCTCCCGTTGCATCCCTCTGAAGAAAAGCTAACGCTTTCAGGCCAGCAGTGTAACCCTTCCCACGGCAATCCTACTGACCATGTGGACAGATCACCTCTGGCCGAATTTGCGGATGCAATCCGGGGGTGCGCCTGCTAAGGTTGCTGCAAACAAAAACCGTCGATTCCGAAGGGATTTGTGCTGGCAAGAAAGGAAAAGGCAGGATGAACGCCGTTGAAATTGAAGAAGCTATTTCAGCACTTGCAGAACAGCCCTTTGATGCGGGCGAATTTCCCTATGCGTTCCTTGAAGCTTTTGGCAACAAGCAAACAACCATCAAACGCCTGCGCAGTGGATCGTCCAACAAGTCCGATCTGGGCGGTGTTCTACAAACCAGCAACATCCATATCGCCGTATGCCCTGAGGGCGAGGTCACGAAAACCCTTGCCGCGTTAAAGGCAAGCCCGGCCACCATCAAAGCCAAGGCTAAATTCGTGCTCGCCACGGATGGCATTGATCTGGAGGCTGAAGACCTGACCTCTGATTTGCCGCCGATCATTTGCGCTTTCACTGACTTCCCAAACCATTTTGGATTTTTCTTACCCTTGGCTGGGATTACAACCGTCAAGCAAATCCGCGAAAGCTCGTTTGATATTCGCGCCACCAGCCGCCTTAACAAACTCTATGTCGAGCTGTTGAAGGACAACCCTGAATGGGGAACCGCAGAACGCCGCCACGACATGAACCATTTCATGGCACGGCTGATCTTTTGCTTCTTTGCCGAGGATACAGACATCTTTAAAGGTGACGATGCCTTCACCACCACCATTGACCGGATGAGCGAACGGGATTCGTCGAACACCCATGAAATAATCAGCGCCCTTTTTCTCTCGATGAACACTGAGACTATTGATCATGACGCTGCAAACGTGCCACGCTGGGCCAGCGGATTTCCTTACGTGAATGGTGGGTTGTTTTCTGGCAGTACGGATGTGCCGGTTTTTAGCCGCATTGCCCGCTCTTACCTGTTGCATATCGGTGGCCTTGATTGGCAGCAGATCAACCCTGATATTTTTGGCTCGATGATCCAGGCCGTGACGGATGATGAGGAACGCGGCGAGCTGGGGATGCACTACACATCCGTGCCAAATATCCTCAAAGTGCTGAACCCGCTGTTTCTGGATAACCTACGCGCACAACTGGACGAGGCAGGAGACAATGTGCGCAAGCTGCTCAATCTGCGCAAACGTATGTCCAACATTCGCGTATTTGATCCGGCCTGTGGTTCGGGCAACTTTCTGGTTATTGCCTACAAGGAAATGCGCCTGATCGAAGCAGAAATCAACGAACGTCGCAATGAAGCAGTCGATAAAACCGCCATCCCCCTGACCAATTTTCGCGGGATCGAATTACGTGACTTCCCTGCCGAGGTTGCGCGTCTCGCCCTGATAATCGCTGAATACCAATGTGACGTTCTGTATCGCGGGCAACGCGATGCGCTTGCGGATTTCCTGCCGCTGGACGCCAAAAACTGGATCACTTGTGGCAATGCCCTGCGACTGGATTGGTTATCGATCTGCCCGCCGACAGGGCAAACGGTAAAGCTGAAAGCTGAAGACCTTTTCGAAAGCCCGCTGGATCAGGCGGAGATTGATTTTGAGAATGAAGGTGGCGAGACCTATATTTGCGGCAACCCGCCTTATCTGGGCAGCAAGTGGCAATCCAAGGAACAAAAAGAAGACCTGAAGCGTATTTTTGACGGGCGCACCAAAAGCTGGAAGTCGCTGGATTATGTGGCGGGCTGGTTCATGAAAGCGGCGGATTATGGCACCCACACCAACACCGCATCTGCCTTTGTGTCCACCAATTCGATCAATCAGGGGCAGCAGGTGCCAATCCTGTGGCCATTGATTTTTCAAACAGGTCATGAGATCGCATTTGCTCATACCAGTTTCAAATGGGCCAATTTGGCCAGCCATAATGCGGGTGTAATTGTTGTTGTTGTTGGAATGTCCAACCACGCAGGAAAGGCACGGCTTCTTTTTTCTCAAGACGAAAAAAATAGCGTGGTGGTTAAGGAAGTTGACAATATAAATGCATACCTCGTTGCAGCCGACAATATAGAAATTCAGCCAAAATCAAAACCGTTTGGTGATCTAGCAATAATGCAATTTGGCAATCATCCATACTATGGCTCAGGTCTCATTTTTTCTCGTGATGATGCGAGGAAGATTATTGATGAAGCCCCGGATGCAGCACGTTTCATACGACCGCTTTATGGTTCAAGAGAATTCATTTCCGCATCGCCAAGAGCTTGCCTTTGGATTGAAGACAGTGAAGCAGAGA
>JAJRRJ010000213.1 GCA_024279575.1 Alphaproteobacteria bacterium
ATTCATCGGCGCCCAAAAGGAACATCACTTCGATTTCGCCCTTGGCGCATAAATCAATCTGATCTGCGGAACACACGCCATTTTCCTGCGGAACAAAACCAATATCGAGACCACCAACGCGGGAAGCCGCATTGTGCAGCACAGCAAAGCCGTTCCAGTCTTCGTTTAGAGCGCCGCAGTCCTGCGCAATTTTAGCCGCCAACGCCATCACATCGCGACCTGCTTCTTTGCCGGCTTTTGCCTGAGACAAAGCGCCTTCACCAACCAGAATAACCGGGTGCTTGGCCTTTTTCAGCTTGCGGGCAAATACGGACTGTCCATTGGCAATGGTTTGCAATGCCGCAAAGTCATCTCCCAGATAATCATAATCATAGGAAAGGTCTTCCCGGTCGCCGATTACCCCAATTGGCATACCGTTGGCGCGCCAGCTCTTGCGGATACGCGTATTAAGCAGTGAGGCTTCCTTGCGCGGATTTGCGCCGATAATCAAAATAGCGTCGGCCTGTTCAATTCCTGCAATAGTAGGGTTGAATATATATGCGGCACGATCCAACCCCGGATCAATAGCAGACATGGCAGGGCGGCAATCCATATGACCTGAGCCAAGGGATGCAACTAATTTTTTGAGTGCGAACATTTCCTCAACCCCGGCCAGATCGCCAGCGATCGCACCAACCTTGTTGCCAGCTTTTTTGGTGGCGCGGGCAACAGTTTTAAATGCCTCATCCCAGCTTACCGCAACAAGTTTGCCGTTTTTGCGCACATAGGGGGTATCAAGTCGCTGGGATTTCAAGCCATCCCAAATGAAACGGGTTTTGTCGGAAATCCACTCTTCGTTTATGTCCTCATTCAAGCGCGGCACCATGCGCATAACTTCATTGCCACGGGTGTCGACACGAATGTTGGAACCAACAGCATCCATTACGTCTATGCTTTGTGTTTTGTTCAGCTCCCAGGGGCGGGCCGAAAAAGCGTAGGGTCTGGAAGTGAGTGCGCCGACCGGGCACAGATCAATCACATTGCCCTGCAATTCACTGGTCATAGCCTTTTCCAGATAAGTGGTGATTTCGGCGTCTTCACCACGCCCCACCAGTCCAAGTTCTGAAATACCTGCAACTTCAGTTGTAAAGCGCACACAGCGGGTGCAGTGAATACAACGGGTCATAATGGTTTTTACCAACGGCCCGATATACTTGTTTTCAACGGCTCGTTTGTTTTCGCTATAGCGTGAATTATTGATACCATAGGCCATGGCCTGATCCTGAAGATCACATTCGCCACCCTGATCGCAAATGGGGCAATCCAGCGGATGGTTGATGAGCAAAAACTCCATCACACCTTCGCGGGCCTTTTTGACCATCGGCGTATTGGTGAGCATTTCGGGAGGCTCGCCATTGGGGCCGGGGCGAAGATCTTTTACACCCAGGGCACACGAGGCCTGGGGCTTGGGCGGACCGCCTTTTACTTCAACCAGACACATGCGGCAATTACCAGCAACACTCAATCGCTCATGGTAACAAAAACGCGGAATTTCAGCGCCCGCCGCCTCCGCTGCCTGCATAAGCGTAAAGTGATCCGGAACTTCAATCAGCTCGCCATCTACCTTGATTTGCGCCATCTTGCTCAAACCACCCTATTCTGCCGCGATCGAGGGCACGGCGCCCTCTGGATCGGAATTGTAGGAATATTCATCAATCCGGGCTTCAATGACCGGACGGAAATTTTTGATCAGTCCCTGAATGGGCCAGGCCGCGGCATCCCCCAAGGCACAAATTGTGTGTCCTTCGATTTGTTTTGTAACTTCAAGCAACATGTCGATTTCGCGTTTTTCAGCCCGCCCCTCAACCATACGCTCCATTACACGCATCATCCAACCGGTGCCTTCACGACATGGTGTACACTGGCCACAGCTTTCATGCTTATAAAACACTGACAACCGCCAGATTGCCTTGATAATATCGGTGGAATTATCCATCACAATTACCGCCGCTGTGCCAAGGGAAGAACCAACTTCTTTTAACCCGTCAAAATCCATCACGGCATCAGGCATCATGTGACCAGGCACACAGGGGACGGAAGAGCCACCGGGAATAACCGCCAGTAAATTGTCCCAGCCACCACGAATACCGCCGCAATGTTTTTCGATCAGTTCGCGAAAAGTAATGCCCATTTCCTCTTCGACGGTCGCCGGTGCATTCACGTGGCCTGAAATGCAAAAGAGTTTCGTTCCGGTGTTGCCCTCACGGCCAAATCCGGCAAACCAGCTCCCCCCACGTCGCAAGATATCCGGGACAACTGCAATGGATTCGACATTGTTGACCGTGGTGGGGTTGCCATAAACGCCCATGCCGGCGGGAAATGGGGGTTTTAGGCGCGGTTGACCTTTTTTACCCTCAAGGCTTTCCATCAAAGCTGTTTCTTCACCGCAAATGTATGCTCCGGCGCCGTGGTGAACAATTATGTCCAGATCCCAGCCATGCTTGTTATTCTTGCCAATTAGTTTTGCTTCGTAGGCTTCTTCAACAGCTCTTTCAAAGGCAAGCCGCTCGCGGATAAATTCGCCACGAATATAAACAAAGGCCAGATGCGCATCCATGCCGCGCGCAGCCAAAAGGCAACCCTCGATCAAAAGGTGGGGGTCATGGCGCAAAATTTCGCGGTCCTTACAGGTTCCCGGCTCGGATTCATCTGCATTGACCAGCAAATAGTGGGGACGACCATCGCTCACTTTAGGCATAAATGACCATTTTAAGCCGGTTGGGAAACCGGCACCGCCACGTCCGCGAAGCCCTGAAGCCTTAACTTCATTGGTAATCCAGTCACGGCCCTGCTCGACAACCCCTTTGGTGCCGCTCCACGCCCCGCGTGCCAGCGCCCCTTTGAGGCCTACATCACCCTGCCCGTAGAGGTTGGTGAATATGCGATCTTTATCCTGCAACATATTTCAATCCCCTATTTCGGCTTTTTGCCAAAAACGCGGACATATTCATCCTCGCCTTTGGCCAGTGCTTTGGCCTGTTTTATCCACTGATCGCGCTCAATTCGCCCCTTGAAACTCAAAGCATCGTCCAACGCGATAACGTCTTTTTTGACAAATTTTGCCACCTGATCAAACCGGGTAACGCCAAATGCATTCAATTTTTTCTCCAACACCGGACCAACACCACTGATGAGTTTCAGATCATCAGCTTTGCCTACGGGTTTGGCAAACAATGCGCCTTTTGCAACTTTGGCAACGGGTGTTTTTAGCGTGGTGGCCTTTTTACCCACTATCTTTTTAACTGGCGCAATTTTGCCTGTTTTGGCTTTTGGCAAATCAAGAAGTGTTGTTTGGCCCGTAATCGGAGCGGAAAAAACCCTTCCGTTCTGCGGACCGGTCGGGATTGTATCCCCGTTCCCCGCTTCAAAAGCATCAATGATTTCGCCCAGACGCTCCTCGGTCAAATCCTCATAAACGTCATGTCCAATAGCAATCATGGGCGCATTAACACAAGCGCCAAGGCATTCAACTTCTTCCCAGCTCAACGTACCATCAGCGTTGGTCTGGTGGGCATTGGCGTTGATTTTATTCTGACAAACTTTGCGCAAACCCTCTGCGCCGCGCAGCATGCAAGGAGTTGTGCCACAAACCTGAATGTGGGCGTTGGTGCCCACGGGCTGCAACTGAAACTGGGTGTAAAAAGTTGCCACTTCAAGCACACGAATATAGGGCATTTTGAGCATGTTGGCGATTTTTTCAATCGCAGCACGCGAAATCCACTGCTCCTGATCCTGAACACGCATCAACAGCGGAATGACTGCGGACTGCTGGCGCCCTTTTGGGTAAAGTGCAATACGAATTTTTGCCCAGGCGGCATTATCTTTGTTGAAGGAAAATGACTTGGGTTGGACAGAATCTTCTGCCAGACGACGAACGGACATTAGCGATCCACCTCCCCAAACACGATATCCAATGATCCAAGAATTGCAGACACATCAGCCAACTGGTGGCCCCGGCAAAGGAAATCCATTGCCGAAAGGTGGGCAAAACCAGGCGCCTTGATCTTACAGCGATAGGGCTTGTTTGACCCATCTGAAACCAGATAAACCCCAAATTCTCCTTTTGGCGCTTCAACAGCGGCGTAAATTTCGCCCTCAGGCACTTTGTAGCCTTCGGTATAGAGTTTGAAGTGCTGAATAAGCCCCTCCATCGAACGTTTCATTTCCTGGCGCCTGGGGGGCACGACTTTGCCGTTTTGTGCTGAAACCGGGCCCTTTCCTTCAGGAGCATTCAGCTTTTCGATACACTGGTGCATAATGGAAATTGACTGGCGCATTTCTTCCATGCGGATCAAATAACGATCATAACAATCGCCATTTTTGCCAATTGGAATATCAAATTCCATCTCTTCATAGCATTCACAAGGCTGGCTTTTGCGCAAATCCCACGCAGCACCTGACCCGCGCACCATCACGCCGGAAAACCCCCATTTCCAGGCATCATCCAGCTCAACAACGCCAATATCAACGTTACGTTGTTTGAAAATACGGTTATCGGTCAATAACCCTTCCAGATCATCGCAAAAACTTAAAAACGGATCACAAAATTCTTCTATGTCGTCAATCAGGTCCTGAGGCAGATCCTGATGCACGCCGCCTGGTCGAATGTAAGCCGCATGCATGCGCGAGCCAGATGCGCGCTCATAAAATACCATCAATTTTTCGCGCTCTTCAAAGCCCCACACCGGCGGTGTGAGCGCGCCAACATCAAGGGCCTGGGTGGTAATATTAAGCAGGTGCGACAAAATGCGACCAATTTCAGAGTAAAGCACACGGATCAACTGGCCTCGTCGTGGCACTTCAATATCAAGCATTTTCTCGATGGCCAGCGCAAATGCATGCTCCTGATTCATGGGCGCCACATAATCAAGCCGGTCAAAATAGGGAATAGCCTGCATATAGGTTTTGCTCTCGATGAGCTTTTCCGTGCCGCGATGCAACAAGCCCACATGGGGGTCACAGCGCTCCACAAGCTCCCCGTCCAGCTCTAACAACAGGCGCAACACACCATGGGCCGCCGGGTGCTGGGGACCAAAGTTAATAGTGAAATTGCGTGTTTCTACCTCAGACATTTGTTTCTCCGCTGTTTAAAGTGGCAAATGCTGCTTCAACTTCGGCACCGGTCATATTTTTTGTCTCGTTAGAAAATGTGTAATAGTCTGGTTTGCAATCAATATAAATCTGACTGGCAAAATCAAATCCCTCGGTTTTGTCAAACAACTCTATGGACACATAACAGTCACTCGAATTCTTTAGCTTGTACCAAAGTGATGTACCGCATTTGGAACAAAAATGACGCTCCGCCCATTTGGAAGAGCTGTAAACGCCAATGCTGGTCTCATCCTGAATTTCAACAGAATCACCACACGCAATAGACAGGTAGGCACCAGCGGTCCACCGCCTGCACATATCGCAATGACAGGCACCAAAGCGCTTGTTTTCTGGAGACGCGTTAAAACGCACTGCTCCGCACAAACACCCACCTTCCAATTTATCTTCCTGTCCCATTTTATCCCCTAATTGGCTTTTTCATCGCCTGGGAGCACATAGTCCGTGCCCTCCCATGGAGAGAGATAATCAAAATTGCGAAATTCCTGCGCAAGCTTTACCGGTTCATAAACAACCCGTTTTCGCTCTTCGTCATACCGCAGTTCCACGTAGCCTGAAGTGGGAAAATCCTTGCGCAACGGATAACCATCGAAGCCGTAATCAGTCAGCAATCGACGCAAATCAGGGTGCCCTGAAAACAATATGCCAAAAAAATCATAGGCTTCGCGTTCAAACCAGTTCGCCCCGGGGAAAATCTCACATAGTGAGGGTACCGGAGTTGTTTCATCTGTTGCCGTCTTGATGCGAACGCGCAAGTTCCGCATGGGACTGAGCAAATGATAAACGACTTCGAACCTTTCGGGGCGCGCGGGATAATCCACTCCGCACATGTCGACAAAAGAGATGAATCGGAGCCGGGAATCATCATGTAAAAAACGAATGAGGGGTATCAGGTTTTCACGCGTGACAGTGAGCGTCAAATCTCCAAAAGAGATTTCCTGTTCAACACTGATGGATGTCAGTTTTTGAGTGACATAATCACCCAACTCTGCCAGCGTTTTTTCCATTTCAGCTACCTGAGACATTCAATTTTATCTTTCAATCGTGCCCGTACGGCGAATTTTGCTTTGCAACAATAACACACCATAAAGCAGTGCCTCAGCGGTTGGCGGACACCCCGGCACATAAATATCTACTGGAACAATCCGGTCACATCCGCGCACGACCGAATAGGAGTAGTGATAATACCCTCCCCCATTGGCGCAAGACCCCATGGAAATCACATAGCGCGGCTCGGGCATTTGATCATAAACCTTGCGCAAAGCCGGTGCCATTTTATTAGTCAGTGTACCTGCAACAATCATAACGTCAGACTGGCGCGGGGATGCGCGCGGGGCAAACCCAAACCGTTCGGCATCATAGCGCGGCATGGACATTTGCATCATTTCAACTGCGCAACAGGCCAGACCAAAAGTCATCCACATCAAAGACCCGGTACGCGCCCAGTTAATCAGTTCATCAGTGCTCGTAACAAGAAACCCCTTGTCGGCAAGCTCGTCACTCATTTCAATAATGAGCGGATCGTTTGCACCAACAGGCAACCCCGTCTTTGGGTCTAGAATACCCTTTGGCCTGGGGGCGATCAGAGTATTGTTCTGGTCCGTTAATCCCATTCCAAAGCTCCCTTGCGCCATTCGTAAACAAAACCAATTGTCAGCACGCCAAGGAAAATCATCATTGACCAGAAACCAAACCACCCCACAGAGCCGAATGCGACGGCCCAAGGGAATAAAAACGCGACTTCAAGGTCAAAGATAATGAACAGAATAGCGACCAGGTAAAACCGCGCGTCAAATTTCATGCGCGCATCGTCAAATGCGTCAAACCCACACTCATAGGCTGAAACTTTTTCCGGGTCTGGTCTTTTCACTGCCAAAGCAAATGGAAGAATAAGTAGCGCCAGGCCAATTATGGCACTTAGAACCAGAAAGACAATAATCGGCAGATATTCCAAGAGCAGTTCATTCATGATTGTTTTTGTGCTCCCCAACAAAGAAAAACCCGGCATTAGCCGCTCAAAAAGAAAACGGCGACTCGGTTGGCCGTTAAACACAATTTTGTGCAATCCCCGCTTAACTCACGCCCAACTGTGTTGCAAGAGTTAATGGCAATTCGATTGGTCAAATTGGCAAGTTTTCTGCCCAAGTTGATTCAGGTCAAAATAAAAAAGGCCCCGCAAGCGGAGCCTTTCAAAGCATCAAAAATTTTCGCGGATTTTTCGCGGATTTATTGCATATGCCAAATCAGCCCGACGGTCGCTTTTGCGGCATTGGGAGTTGCACCCCATGTCCCCAGACCCAGAATCTCACCACGAACGCCAACACTGTCCATAACAGCCATTTCTACACCGCCACCAAACGCATAAACGTTTGATCCGCCCGAAACACCGGCACCGGCTGCGCCATAAACCATGAAGTCATCATTTGGAGCAAAGCCGATACGGGCCAAAGCCAGCGCGTCATAAGCTGTTGCGGTTGCCCCGAAGTTTCCACCGGCCTGCACTTCAACACCCCCAAGGATACTGTCAGTAATGTAGAAATTCACACCTACCGCCAAACCGGCGCTCAACGCACTTACATCGGGGGCTGTGAGATAGCTGGAAGTACCGTCCACCATGCCACCCAACAGGATACCAGCATAAAAGCCTTCAAAGCCATAGCCTCCCACATAGGGGCTTGGAGCTACATAAGGCGCGTTAACGTCGGCAGCTATTGCACCGGACATTCCAGACACCAAAACAACGCTTGTCGCAACGCCAAGCATTAGCGAACGAAGAGTATTCATAATTTTGCTCCTAAAAAAGATCATTGCCACAGTAGAGCGCGCGCACCAGCCAAAACGCAAGCGAATGCGCGGAAAACACCCTATTTGGGTAAGCGATATCTAAACAATATGGCGATTTTACATCAAATTGTATCAAAATGAGACGCGTGGTTATAAAAAGGAAAACATTCAATCAGAGCAACGCTCTTTAAGGCAATTGCTACAGGCTGAATAGGCATTCAAAAAATGCAGAAGGTGCCAAATAAAAAGGAGTGGCGGGAGTGACGGGACTCGAACCCGCGACCTCCGGCGTGACAGGCCGGCGCTCTAACCAACTGAGCTACACCCCCACAAAATAAGAGCCGAAGCTGTTTCATAAGGTGGCGCCGGTTTAGCGATGTTGCACTTAACTTGTCAAGAAGATTAAGTGCAGGATCGACTTAAAAATGTTGCATAAAGACCAGCTGAAAAAAAAACTGCACTCTTACCAGGAATTCAGCGGGCTATTCCGCCGCGTTTTCGTTGGACTTTGTGCTTTCCCCATCGGTGGGTTCAAGCATTTCCTTAGCCATTTTTTCATCATGCAGAGCCGCAAGTTTGGCGGTTTTGGCCAGATATTCCGGTGTGACAAGTCCCGCTGAGATAATCAGCTTTGCCGCATCCTCAGTAACCATATCCAGTATCTTGATTTCCTTGCGGGGAATAAAAAGCAAAAAACCGGAAGTGGGGTTCGGGGTTGTGGGTAAAAAACACCCAAGAACATTATCGCCTTCAACTTTTTCAGCAATTTCTCCCTTGGCTTCGGTCGAAATCAAAACAATGGCCCAGAGGCCGGGCCTTGGATATTGAATCAACCCCACTTGTTTGAAGCTTTTAGAATCCTGAGTAACGACAGTTTCAAAAATCTGTTTCAACCCACGATACAGGGAAGAAGCAAATGGAAGGCGTGCCAAAAGACGCTCACCAAGCTGAACAAGTGACTTTCCAACCAGATTTGCTGCCAATCCACCAAGAATGGTAACAGCAAGAATTCCAACAAACAGCCCGAATCCGGGCACAATAACCGGAAGGTAAGTGTCAGGATTATATTGGGGGGGGATAAGCGGCTTAACGAAAGAATCAACAAGACCCACGACCCACCACGCAACATAAAGCGTGATGCCAACAGGCCCGGCAATAACCAAACCGGTTAAAAACCAATTAGTCAGCACGCGTATCCAACTGGGTTTGTGTGGCTTACCTGCGTTTTTGCCGTGGTCAGACTTGTCGGTCAAAGCTGCTTGCTCCAAGAATTATAGTTACGAATCCCTGATACGGGCTTTTATCGGTACTTAACATATAGTCATACACAAGCACCACGCCAACCGCTGGATGAAACTTTTGATTCGATGTGTCGCTTATAGGTTAATAACGAATAGATTGGTTCATCCTCAAATGATTTTGCATCAAATGTTCGAAAAATTACAATTTTTGCTTTTCGTTCACCTTTAGCACTTGATCAATTGAACACCCATTGCTTTTGAATGTTTGCATGGCTGATTTGTGGCTTCTATTCCACCGTAACTGATTTGGCCAGATTACGCGGCTGATCAACATCAGTTCCCATGAACACCGCTGCGTAATAGGCCAACAATTGAACCGGAATCGTTGCCAATATTGGCGCTGCAAATGAATGGATTTGAGGAATAAGAATAATATCCTCAATCCCTTCTCCGGCTTCCCGGGCACCCTTTTCATCGGTAATCAGGATAATCTTTGCCCCCCTTGCCGCAACTTCCTGCATATTTGAAAGGGTCTTTTCCATCAACTCATCGGAGGGGGCAATCACCACAACTGGCATTTGCTCATCCACAAGGGCAATGGGGCCATGCTTTAACTCGCCTGCTGCGTACCCCTCGGCATGAATATAGGAAATTTCTTTCAGTTTGAGGGCTCCCTCAAGTGCAATAGGGAACATTGGGCCGCGCCCCAGATAAAGTACGTCACTGGCTCTGGAAAGTTTTTTTGCGATGGCTTCAATGTTTGCCTCATTCCTCAAAGCCTGAGTTACAGCACTGGGCAGATGCAAAAGGGCTTTGACCAGTTCCTGCTCTTTTTCTTCACTTAAAACACCGCGCTTACGCCCCGCAGCAACTACCAGACAAGCCAGCACTGTCAATTGAGCGGTTAAAGCCTTTGTTGAAGCAACGGCAATTTCCGGGCCGCATAAAATTGGAAATACAATATCAGATTCCCGCGCGATTGTGGATTCGGCAACATTTACGATGGAGGCGATATGTTGATTCTGGCTGGCGCTATATCGCAAAGCAGCAAGGGTATCCGCTGTTTCCCCGGACTGGGAAATAAACAAAGAGAGGCCATTTTTTTCCAAGGGAGGTTCACGATAGCGAAACTCAGAGGCAATATCGACATCTACCGGCAATTTTGCATATTTCTCAAACCAGTATTTTGCCACAGAGGCGGCAAGAAATGAGCCTCCACACGAAGCGATGGTAATACGAGACAAGTCAGAAAAATCAAACGGCACGTCAGCGGGCAGCGCCGCAGTTCCTGTGGTTAAGTCAAGATAGTGCCCAAGGGCGCGCGCAATGGATTCGGGTTGTTCATAAATTTCCTTCGCCATAAAATGGCGGTGATTTCCTTTATCCACAATGGACGCCGAAGCGGCAGATACCTGCACGTCCCGATCGACCCTCTCCCCTCCCGAATCAAAAATGGTAACGCTGTTTTGATTGAGAACGGCCCAGTCTCCCTCTTCAAGATAGGTGATTTTGTTTGTGAAAGGGGCAAGCGCAAATGCATCTGACCCCAAATACATTTCATTTTCGCCAAAACCTATTGCCAACGGGGACCCCTGACGGGCGGCAATGATTGTTTTATCGTGCCCGTCAAACAAAAGCGCCAACCCGAATGCGCCCCTAAGCATTTTCAGGGTATTGGCAACCGCCAGGGTGGGGCTGGCACCGTTATCTATTTCACGCGTGGTCAAAAGCGCAACGATTTCAGAGTCTGTTTCTGTTTGGGCCTTGTATCCATCGTTGGCCAATTGCTCACGCAAGTCACGATAGTTTTCGATGATCCCGTTATGAACAACAGACACTTTAGGGGTTGCATGGGGGTGCGCGTTACTTTCGGTCGGTGCGCCATGGGTGGCCCAACGGGTATGCCCGATGCCAGTGTTTCCCTGTAATGGATTTACCGACAGCGCTTTTTCAAGATTATTCAATTTACCCGGCGCGCGTCGCCGATCAAGAACCGAATTGTGAACTGTTGCCACTCCGGCGCTGTCATATCCGCGATATTCCAGCCGCTTAAGTGCCTGCACCAAACGATCAGCAACCGGCGCATTGCCAATAATTCCAACAATTCCACACATATTCCATTAGCCCTGTTTTTTAGA
>JAJRRJ010000214.1 GCA_024279575.1 Alphaproteobacteria bacterium
ATGTGTGGGTTGATGCGTTGACCAACTATATTACAGCTGCGGGTTTTCCCGATGAAACCAGTGAACGCTGGAGGTTCTGGCCTGCTGACCTGCACATGATCGGCAAAGATATTGTGCGCTTTCACGCAATTTACTGGCCCGCTTTTTTGATGTCAGCGGGAATTGAATTACCCAAGCGGATATTTGGCCACGGATTTTTGCTCAGCAAAGGGCGAAAAATGTCCAAATCCGTGGGGAATGTTGTGGAACCATTTGCATTGATTGAAAAATTTGGCGTTGATGCAGTACGCTTTTATTGTTTGCGTGAAGTGCCGTTTGGTAAGGATGGTTCGTATTCAGATGAATCTATCATCAATCGCACCAATGCGGACCTGGCCAATGATTTGGGAAACCTGGCACAACGCTCACTTTCCATGGTGGCCAAGCATTGTGGGGGGAGCGTACCGGAACCATCAGAAATGACACCAGAGGATTTGACCATTTTGGCAGCGGTGGATGGCCTGCTTGTGCCAAGTCGCGGGTTTGTAAATGAGCAGGCTTTGCATCACTGGGTTGGTGGAATATGGCAGGTTGTGGGGGACGCAAACCGCTATTTTGCCGGGCAGGAGCCTTGGGCATTGTGCAAAACTGACCCGAAGCGCATGCAAACGGTGCTTTATGTGACAGCTGAAATCATTCGTCAGGTTGCAATTATGGCGCAACCAATTATGCCTAAATCCGCCGGGGAGTTGCTTGATCTGCTAAATATTGCTGAGGACAGACGTGATTTCTCTTTTCTCGGGGAAGCGGGGCGGTTGTTGGCGAACGTGGAATTGCCGGCACCAAGTGGAGTGTTTCCGCGATATGTGGAGCCGGAAGCGGCAAAAAGCTGATGTTGATAGATAGCCATTGTCATTTGGATTTTGATGTTTTGTCCAGCGACTTGCCGGGCGTTATTACACGCATGCGAGAGGCTGATGTTGTTGGCTGTGTGACCATTTCTACATGGGTAAAGGAATATGCCCTTCTGGAGAAAATTGCTCAAACGCAGGAAAATGTCTGGTTTTCTATTGGGACACACCCTTGTAATGTTGCTGAGGAACCCGATGTTCAGGCAAGCGAGTTGATTGATTTATCTGCCCACGAGAAATGCGTTGCGATCGGGGAAGCGGGTTTGGATTATTTTCATAACCCTGAAAGTTCTGATTTGCAAAAGACCAGCTTTCGTCAGCATATCAGTGCGGCGCGACAAACCGGGTTGCCGCTGATAATTCATGCGCGCAAGGCTGATGAGGATATTGAGGCAATATTGCGCGAAGAAAGCGAGCAGGGGGCCTTTCCGTTTGTTTTGCATTGTTTTTCCTCTGGCGCGCAGTTGGCTAAAACCGGTCTGGAATTGGGCGGATATCTATCGTTTTCAGGCATTGTGACATTTAACAGCGCCAAAGAAATTCTGGAAATTGCAAAGGCATGCCCCAGTGATCGTATTCTGGTGGAAACGGATGCGCCTTATCTGGCGCCAACACCTCACAGGGGCAAGCCTAATCAACCGGCTTATGTGCGTCATACGTCGGATTTTTTGGCGAATGCAAGAGGTATAGAATCTTCAGAGTTTGACCGCCTGACAACTGAAAACTTTTTTCAACTGTTTGCAAAAGCTTCGCTGGAATAACATGAGCAGGAAAGCCAGCCGAGTTGTTGCAACAATATTGGGGTGCGGGTCTTCCGGGGGGGTGCCACGGGTGGGCAATCTGTGGGGGGCGTGTGACCCCAATGAACCAAAGAACCGACGCCGCAGGTGCGCTTTGCTTTTAAGGGGAACCTGTGATGAGGGCGGCGGGGAAACTATTGTTTTAATCGATACCGGGTGTGATATTCGTGAGCAATTGCTTGATGCTGAAGTAGCTCATATTGATGGGGTGTTTTATACCCATGAGCATGCGGACCATACCCATGGAATAGATGATCTGCGCGCGCTGGCGCTCAGTAACAAGAAGCGTATTAATGTTTATTTTGGCGAACGGGCCGGAGCGCATATCAGCAGGTGTTTTAGCTATTGTTTTTTATCACCCAAAAACAGCGAATACCCACCCATTCTCAAATCGCATACGATTTTCCCCGGCAAATCGATTGAAATTGCAGGTGAGGGGGGAACCATCACCCTGCTCCCCATATTGCAACTTCATGGTAGTATTACAACACTGGGGTTTCGTATCGGTGACTTTATGTATTCGTGCGATGTTTCAGGGTTTGAGGCAAATTCTCAGAATGCTCTGCAGGGGCTTGATACATGGGTTGTAGATGCTTTGCGCCCCACGCCGCATCCCAGTCATTTAAGCCTGCCTGAATCTCTTAACTGGATTAAACGAATGGCACCAAGGCAGGCCATTTTGACCAATTTACACACAGATATGGATTATCAAACGATTAGTGTGCAGACTCCGCAAAATGTTATTCTTGCTTCTGATGGCATGGAAATTGAAGTGCAGGGCCTAAAAAGTTAGACGCATGGCTTTGTATTGCTGATAGTCTTTGAGCCAGCTAATCCTTCAAATTTGGAACGAGGATAATTCAAGATGGCCGCATCCCTGATAGTACGGAACAGAAATTATCGTCTTCTTTTCACCGCTGGTGCGCTAACCAACCTTGGTGACGGCCTTGTCTTATTGGCTCTGCCATGGCTTGCAACGCTTATGACCCATGACCCGATTATGATTGGCGCTGTGGCAGCAGCAGGGCGACTTCCCTGGTTATTGTTCGCGCTTCCTGCGGGTGTGATTATTGATCGCACTGACCATCGCAAGCTCATAGCTCGCGCCGATTTGTTTCGTGCGATGATTGTATTGGCCATTCTCATGCTGGCTGTAAACGAGCCGCTTCCCGGGGCAATCTGGGTATTGGCAGGGCTTGCGTTCCTGCTCGGTTCTGCTGAAGTATTGAGGGACAATGCCGCTCAAACGATTTTGCCAACCATTGTTGATCATCGTGACCTTGAAGCCGCAAACGGGCAGTTATGGAGCGCTGAGCAGCTGACCAATCAGTTTATTGGCCCCCCGTTAGCCGGGGTGCTTATTGCCGCGGGGATAGGATTTCCCTTTGGTCTTGATGCGGCGATGCTGGTTCTGGCAGCTGGCCTGGTCTGGTTGATAACATTACCTTCAAAGGTGCGCATTCAGGCAAGTTTTGGGAAGGCGTTCCTTGAGGGGATTGCCTTCATGCGGGGCGATAGAGCGTTGCTGCAGCTGGCGGTGATTTTGGGGATTGCTAATTTTCTGGCCACGGCGACGATTACTGTACAGGTGCTCTTCGTACAAGAAGTATTGGGATTGTCCGCTGTCGGGTACGGCATGGTGCTTTCGGTTGCAGCACTGGGAGCAATTGCCGGCAGTTTGCTTGCGCCACACATGACTAAAGCGATAGGAATACAGCCCTGCCTTTTTTTATCGATTGGTATTTGGGCAATCGGGAATGGCGTTATCGGGGTAAGTCAAAGCGGCATAATTATGGCGCTTGCATTGTTCGCTGTCATGGCTGCAGCGATGTTGTGGAATGTGATTACTGTTTCGTGGCGCCAACGACGCATCCCGTCTCAGTTATTAGGACGGGTGAATAGCATTTATCGTTTCTTTGGCTGGGGCTCGATGCCGCTAGGTGCACTTGCCGGAGGAATTGTTGTTTCGCTGCTTGAAAACGAAATTGGCCGCGAAGCAGCTCTTCGTGCACCTTTTCTTCTGGCAGCAGGGTGCTTTGTGATCTTACTGGTATTTGCGCTGTTTAGGCTGCGCTTGTCATAAAAGTTTTTCATGTAGCTTTGTCAGGGTGGTATTTTGAACGTTTTGGGCACAAAGTTAATTCGCATAATATATATTATGGAACTATTTCACTTTGGGAATAATGAGGATTTACTGAAAAAGCCCCATTGTCTGCTGGCACCTGGCTCTGATTGGTTATATCTGGATTGAATTCACTGGGGTTTCGTGCGCCTTTTAACAGATGGCGTCCTGGAGCTTGTAAGCTGACAAGTTTTTGTCTTTTTCGTCACTAAAGTTATCTTCGCAAAATTTTATATCCTGTATGCGGTCGAGTCGGAAATTGCGAAAGTCATTTCGTTTTTCACACCAGGTCGCCAAGAGCCATATCGGGCTGCAAAATATTAAGGCCAGTGGTCGCAAGGTGCGTGATGTGGTTTGTTGCGATTCATTGGAATACTTGATATGAATTTTTCGACGCGTGCGAATACATTCCCGCAAATCTGAAAAACTGACTGTCCAGGGTAATACGGGTTGGTTCGGGATGGAATAAGTTGTGATCTGTTCCAGTTCCCCTTGAATACTTGCAGGTAATACGGCCTGAATTTTAGCAAAGGCACTGTCTGCTTTTGCCGCAAAGCGTTCATCTGTCCAATGACGCACCATGCTGATTCCAAGGCCAATTGCCTCCAATTCATCAGCATCAAATGTCACTGGCGGCAGGTAATATCGTTTGTCGATTATATAACCGGCCCCCGCTTCACCGTTAATAGGTGTGCCTGCATTCATTAAATCCTGAATATCCCGATAGACAGTACGGGTGCAGATTTCAAATTCTTCGGCAATAGTTTTGGCAGTCACAGCCCGACGGCGACCTCGAAGAAAGTGAACGATCCTGATCAACCTGTCTGCCCGTCTCATTTTATGAATCTCCTGATTTGAGGTAATTGTAGTTTAATTCAAGTCTGCTGACACCATGCTGTCAGCAGGATGTTCATATGTTGGGTTCTCAATCATCACAAAAATGGAGAATCTGATGAACAAAACACCAATCAATCCGTGGCCATGGTCGCTAAAATTTGGCTACAATCAGGCTGAAATTCTTGAAAAAACCAACCGACAACTGATCTGTGCGGGTCAGACCGCTGTTGACGCTGAAGGCAACCCGCAACACCCAAAGGACATGCGCCAACAGATATCGCTCGCCCTCGACAACCTCGAAGCCATCCTTGGTGCCGCCGATATGAATCTAGCCAACATCACGCGGGTCAGCATCTACACCACGGATATGGACGAAGCCATGAAACATTTTGACGTGCTTGGCGCACGCTTCGGGCCGTTTGAGGCTATGCCGCCGATGACATTGCTTGGTGTAACGCGGCTCGCTCTTCCAGAACTCATGTTTGAAATTGAGGTCACGGCTGCCGACTGATGCAATTGCTCCGCAACCCGGACATGGCACGAGTTTGTCATGTTCGAGTTGTTGGGCAGGTCAGAATTGCATTGCCTGGATTTTTTTATCCAAAGCGATTTGATAAAGGGAATTTTGGGAGTAAACAGGAGAACCCGACAAAATAACTTGTTTGGAAAAAATCGATATACACTGATTGGCATTTTGTTATGAGTTTTTCAAAAGAGTTTTCGACGCTTGTAAAAATTATGGCGCGTTTGCGGGACCCTCAAACGGGTTGTTCATGGGATATTGAGCAGGATTTTGCTTCCATTCGTCACTTCACAATTGAAGAGGCTTATGAGGTTGCGGATGCCATTGAGCGGGAAGATTTTGAGGACTTGTGTTCGGAATTGGGAGATCTCATTTTACAGCCGGTTTTCCATGCTCAGATGGCGGCAGAAAAAAAGCATTTTGATATTGAAGATGTAATCCGTGGAATCAATGAAAAGCTGATACGGCGGCATCCACATATTTTTGATGACAAAAACGGGCTTTCAAGTGATGCGGTGCTGGATCAATGGGAAAACATTAAAAAGGACGAGCGGGAAAAGCGAGCGCTGAATCGTGGGACTAAGCCAAATGAGGGCTTGCTGGATGATATTGCGAATGCCCTGCCCGCTTTGATGCGCGCTGAAAAGCTGGCCAGGCGGGTCGCTAAAGTGGGGTTTGATTGGCCGGATGCTACCGGTGCACTTGAGAAGTGTCGGGAGGAATTGAACGAGGTTGAAGTTGAGATAGCAACTGGTGACAAGGAGAAAATTCAGGGGGAAATTGGTGATCTCTTGTTCTCTGTGGCAAACTTGGCACGAAAGTGTGGAATATCTCCTGAAGCAGCGCTAAGCAATGCAAACGCCAAATTTATGCGCCGGTTCGCCCACCTGGAACAAAGATGCGTAGAAAATAATGTGCCCCTTGAAGATGCAGGGCTTGAAATTTTGCAAGGTTTTTGGGATGAAGTGCGCACAAGGGACAGGGAAACTGAATAAAACCCCTATACTTTTTCCTGTCGCGTCAACTGCCCCTTGAACCGGGTGAGGAATTCTCTCTGGTGTCGCGGGGTAACACGAATGGAATAGGTAGTTGCGGTTTTTCCCGGATCTGCCTGTGCCAATACCTCACAATGATCATACATCCAGCCAATATTCTGACCCTCATCATGGGGAATATGGACATCAAAAGTGCGACTTCCTTTGGCGAGAGCATCTTCAATGGCGCTGAGGAGTGCGGGGATCCCCTGCCCCGTCAATGCAGATATCTGCGCAATGGCCTCAACGGTCCCCACGGGCTTTGGTGATGGAACGCTATCGTTCTGAGGCGTTAGAAGGTCAATTTTATTCCACGCTTCAATGACGGGTGTCGTTTCCGGACTGACACCAAGGTCTGCCAAAACTGCCAAAACCTGCCTGGCCTGCGCCTCATGATCAGGGTTGGATACGTCACGCATGTGAATGATGACATCTGCCAAAACAACTTCTTCAAGTGTTGCGCGAAAGGCGGCAATCAAATCTGTTGGCAAGTCAGCAATAAAACCAACCGTGTCGGAAATGATTATGTCTTTACCGTGGGGCAAGTGGACTTTTCGCACGGTGGTATCAAGTGTTGCAAACAAAACATCTTTTGCCATCACGCTTGCGCCGGTCAGCAGATTAAAAATTGTGGACTTCCCGGCATTGGTATATCCCACCAGCGCGACCAGCGGGAATGGCACCGAATCACGGGGTTTGCGTTGCATGGCGCGGGTTTTTCGAATTTTTTCGATGCGCTTTTCAAGGGATGCAACACGGTCGCGCAATTGACGCCGGTCTGCCTCAATCTGGGTTTCTCCGGGGCCACCTAAAAATCCAAACCCGCCGCGCTGACGCTCCAGATGGGTCCAAGAGCGTACCAGTCGGGAGCGTTGATAATTCAGGTGCGCCAGTTCAACCTGTAAAACCCCTTCACGGGTAGCTGCGCGTTCGCCAAAAATTTCCAGAATAAGGGCTGTGCGATCAAGAACTTTTGCCCCAAGGTCACGCTCCAGATTTCGTTGCTGAATGGGGGACAATGCCGTGTCGACAAGCACAAGCTCAATTTTGCTTTGTGCGAATTCCTCGGCCATGGAACTGACTTGCCCTGTACCAAAAAATGTCGAAGGTTTTGTTGTGCGAACAGCAATTTTACTGTGGGAAATAATGTCGAGCCGAATGGCGCGCGCCAAAGATGCAAACTCTTCAAACCGAGACGTTCCATCGATGCTCTTTGCCCCGCGCAGTCGGATTTCCGGAGAAATAAGTGCTGTTCTGGTCGGCGCCGTGCGCCGCTCGTGGTACACGTCGGATCCACGACGAAATTCTACACCCTGTGGCGCAGGTTCTGGCTTTTGAGGTGCGTTGCCTTTTGGGATTTTTTGATTCAACTAGGTTGACGCCTATTCATTTTGCTCGTCGTCATCATCCCCATCAAACATATGGAGAGGCGCGCCGGGCATGATCGTTGAGATGGCACTTTTATACACAAGTTGGGATTGGGAATCACGGCGCAATAAAAGCGAAAAATTGTCAAACCAAGTCACATTGCCCTGAAGCTTTACGCCGTTGACCAGAAAAATTGTGAGTGGAATTTTTTGTTTCCGCACATGATTTAGGAATGCATCCTGTAAATTTTGGTTTTTTTCGGCCACTTGTTAGGTCCTCTTCGTATTTGTCTTTTGGTCAATGCCGTGGATTTTTCCGCCAAAAACTCCAACACACATCAAACTCAACCCATTGTCTTACAGAGGTTTTTATAGCTTTTTGCGCGGCGCGACAATGGGCTCCAGAATTGTGCGAGCCAAAAATGAGTATTACACAGTCAAACGTAAATGCATATACGGTAATAAAAATGTGTTGCTACCATTTGTTTTTACTGAATGCTGCCAAAATTACCAGTCACTCAACACGACCCGCAACACCGAGCAGACCTATCCAAATCAAAGAGAGAATTGGCACACCTCCCCCCTCTACGCTAAACAAGTGCGGGCCAACCATACTGCCAACGGAAGAAAATGACCCAACTGCAAGGGTCAGAGCTGAAATAAAGTCATGACCCAGCGCGGCAAATACTGCCATGCCAAATACCAAAAACAGCATTACCGAAAAAAATGCGCTCCAAATTGCCTTGGTTTTTGTAAAGGTATTTTTATTCGTGTCCACTGAACCGGGTAAAAACTGACTGGGGTAAATCAGCCGCATGACTTCGTTTGCAGAGTGACGCATCATTGCCTGGAAGCGAAATAGTTTCATGCCGCCTGCAGTGGAATATGAGGTCCCCCCAACAAGTGCCAAGCCAATAAGAAATATGGCTGGCACGGCGATCCCTGCCCCCGGATTGTGGATGATACCGGTGGTTGTCAGAGTTGAAATAATATCAAAACTTCGATTAAACAGGGCGCTTGCAAATTGACTGTCGATTGGAAACGTTTGAAAAGAGAACAGCAATCCAGCCAAAATGGCAAAAAAGGCAAACAACAAATAGGAAAGGCTTTCACCTTGCTCGCGGGTCTGAAAAATCTGTGGGGAGGTGATAGTGCGTCGCCAAATTATCGAAGTTGCTCCAACCATCATGAATATCATCAGGATAAATTCAGCAAAGCGATTGTTGTAAATTGTGTCAGAGACACGCCACCCAACAAAACCGTTTGTGGAAAGCGCGTTTAGCGCTCCCAAAACGGCCTGAACAGGGTTGACCTGAGCCAGTGTCAGCAAGGCCATGCAGGCAAGTGTCATGGCGGTATAAGGAACCACAACCTCAACAAAAGTTGCACCAAGACGCGGGTCACCTCGCGAAGCACCGTGCAAAACAAACCGCAAATCCCTGTTTGGTGTACCGCCAACGCTGTAACGACCCAACACATAAACAGCAAGCATCAAGGTCAACAAACCGCCAATCCAGGCAAGAACAGAACGAAAAAATAGCATTGCCGTTGATATTTTTTCAACTGGAACAAGGGTTGTCCCAAGGGTGATTGAAGCGGACGCCGCTTCAAAAAAAGCTGCTGCCGGATGGGCATTTTCCAACAAAAGAAAAGGTGGCATAGAGGCAAAAATTAATGTGAACCACATGACGATTGCGCCACTAAAGACCCCGGAGCGCTTAAATTCCGGGCGTTTTGTTGTGGCAACTAAAAATGTAAAAATAGCAATGACGCTGTAACCAATGGTGAGCACACCAAAAGTTTCGATACCCGGCATATCGCCGCGCAAAAAGGCCACTCCAAAGCTGACAAAGGTTGCCCCGCTCAGTACCAGCAATACCAATGAGATAAGGATTCCAATTCCCGGCATTCAGGAAATTCCTTCACTTGAGGGCCTAAAAAAAGTCAAGACTGACCCTGAACATTTGTTCCACAGTGCGGACTTTAGAAGCGACGGCAAACACAATAACCAAATCCCCTGCTTCAATGCGGGTTGTTCCTGTTGGCATAATCACCTCGTTACCGCGAATGACTGCGCCAATACGAACGCCATCTTCCATGTCGACTTCTTTCAAAGGTTTGCCGACCAGAGTTGAGGTTTCCAGCGCTTCGGCCTCCAGAATTTCAGCTTCACCTTCAAACAGGGAGTAAACACCCTTAATCCGCCCACGGCGAACATGGCGCAACACTTTGGAAATTGTGACAGATCGGGGGTTGATGAATGCATCAACTCCCAACCGATTGGCAAAACGCGAATAGTGGGGCTGGTTGACCAGGGCAAAATTGGCCTTGCACCCCAGTTCACTGGCCAGAACAGACGCCAGAATATTGGTTTCATC
>JAJRRJ010000215.1 GCA_024279575.1 Alphaproteobacteria bacterium
CAGGGTTACCAGGACAAACTCAAAATCGGGGTTTGTTTCTGCAATCTGTTCGACCACTGATTTGAACATCGACAAATGGCGTTTTAACTCCCCCGCGCGTGAGCCGGGCATCAGGGTGATTTTGGAGGCAGTGGACTCAATGTTTTTAACCTGAATGCGCTCTAGTGCAGGGTGACCAACATAACGACAATTGGGGCCACCAAGTTCTTTCATAACTGCAGGTTCAAATGGCAATATTGCCAACACTTCATCATAAAGAGAAACAATATGTTGAGCACGCTCTGGCTTATAGCCCCAAACGGTGGGACCGACATAAAGCAATATTGGCGCGCTAAACCCTCGTTTTTTCAATCCTTTGGCAACGAGGTTTGAAAACACCTGCGAGTCAATTAGCACAACGATTTTTGGCTTTGTCTTAAGGATATAGCGCACCGTTTGACGCACACGCCACAACAATAAAGGCAGTCGAACGATTACGTCCACATACCCCATTACGGCCAAATCTCTGGCTGGGAACAAAGAGGTTAATCCAGCTCCAATCATATGGGCGTCGCCGACGCCACTGAGGTTAAGCGACACTTTTTCGCGCAATTTCTCGATCAGGTCTGCACCAATTACATCACCGGATGCCTCACCAGCGAGAATAAACACCCCAACTTCCCGTTGGGTTTTGTAATCAGGAATTGGTGCTGGGGTCACCGGCGCTCTCCTACCCCAATTACAGAAATATGAAGCTTATCGGCCAATTGAATCAACTCAGGCTTATTGATCAACAATGCGTTTCCCGCCTCTACACAAACTATGGAAACTTTGGCCTCCGCAGCCCGGACAATTGTTTGTGGCCCAATCGCCGGAAGGTCAGTCGTTTCAGGTTGATTGGGCTTTTTGGCCTTTGCCAAGACAAGGGGATCGACCCCATTTCCAGTTAATCCATCTTTTACAAAGTCTGCAACGCGTGCCAAAAGGGCATCTGTGCCCGCAATATCTTCAACGCCAATAATCCGGTGTCCCACGCAAACCACAGCTTGACCAATATCCATGTTGCCAATTTGTTGCGCAATACCCAGCGCAAATTCACAATCCTGCATCGATTGTTTTGAAGGGGGGGGGCCGGCAAGATGGCCTTGCGCAGCCTTGAGGTCGGGAACAATTTCATGCACGCCGATTACTTTGGCACCTGTTGCAAATTCAAGCGCACCGATAAGGCGAGACATGCCGGTGTCACCTGTTGTCCGCTGGCGTTTTGATTTATTCCGCAAAAATCCCGCTAGGCCCTCACGTTGCTTATCCGTAATTTTTAGCCCCCCCACCATACAAATTTTGGAGGGGGAAAACGCACGCAACTTCATGAGAATCGACAGTGGATTGGACAGGTTTACGACCAAGGGGTCCCATGCACTCAAGTCGTCACGCTGTGTGAGTTTTAGCACCTGAACTTGCCACCCATCACATACTGCAGCCTCCAGAATTGCTGGGACCAATTCTCCGTCACCGGCAAAAACTGATAATTTCTTGTTCATCAATGACCATTTGAGCCGTTACGAGGCTGACAGATAGTACGACCTTTGGCTTCGCGCAAAAAACCTACCACATCTTGCACTAGGGTGCTGTCCTGGAACATCTCAGAAGCATCGTTAATTCTTTCTCGCAAAGTACCTGCAGAAGAAAAAATCATGCGGTAAGCTGTTCTAAGAGCGTGAATTTCTTCCCGATCAAATTTTCGACGTTTTAGCCCCACTAAGTTCAGGCCACCTAACTTTGCTCTATTTCCAACAGCCATTCCATATGGAATTACATCACCATCGACCATCGAGTGGGCGCCAACAAATGCGTGGGCACCAACGTGCACAAACTGATACACAACACAAATTCCACCAAACGTTACAAAATCTTCAATGACAGCATGGCCGGCAATTCCGACATAATTGGCCAGAACTACATTATTGCCAACTAAGCAATCATGGGCAACATGGGAGTTTGCCATAAACAGGCAATTATCACCAATGACAGTTTTCATGCCACCACCGGTAGTGCCTGGATTAATGGTTACACTTTCACGAATTGTACAATTTTCTCCAATGGTAAGCCACGAATCTTCCCCATGGTACTTTAGATCTTGTGGTTCATGACCAATTGAAGCAAAGGGCAAAATTTTTGTATTTGAACCAATTTTGGTATTTCCTTCCACAACCACATGGGAAACGAGCTCCACACCCGCACCAAGCTCTACCTTTTCTCCAACAATACAAAAGGGACCGATTATCGATCCTTCCCCCAATTTTGCATTAGGGTTTACAAGTGCCGACGGATGAATTTTTACAGTGCTCAAGTTTACAATCCCTCCGGAATACAAATGATTGGCGCGTGAGATAAACCTATTTGGAGGCTACTGCTCAACAATCATTGCTCCCACTTCAGCCTCGGCGATCAAGACATCGCCAACCATTGCCCGTGCATAAAACCGCCCGACATTCTTTCTGCGTCGAATTTTCTTGATATGATATTCCAGACGATCCCCGGGAACCGCAGGTTTGCGGAATTTGGCCTTGTCGATAGTCAACATATATACCAAATGAGAAAGCCCCTTCTCGCGTTCAGCTGCAATTACAATTGCGCCTGCAGTCTGGGCCATTCCTTCAATTATCAACACACCGGGAAAAATTGGATTTTCCGGAAAGTGTCCCTGAAATATTGGTTCATTATACGTTACATTTTTGATGCCAGTTGCACTTTCGTCACCGTTGATATCAATGATTTTATCCAGCATCAGAAAAGGATAGCGATGCGGCAGGCAATCAAGCAGGTCACCAATTTGCAAGCTTGTTAACTTTGGTGACGATGCTTCAGTCATGACTTTATTTTCGTCATCTGGACTCATTTATTTAACCCCTTTAACAACTTGCGCAATTTTGCCTGCTCTCGCCAATACTCTTTTATATCCTGAGCAGGTGCACCGGCAAGCATTGATCCGGGTGGCCAGTCCTTTGAGACAGCACAGCGCGCATGCAAAATGGATCCTGCACCAATCCTTAGGTGTCCTGCAGAACCAGAATCTGCCCCCATAAGCACACCATCTTCCAAAATTGTACTTCCAGCCAAACCTGCCATTGGCGCTAGAAGACAGTTAGAACCAATGATTGTGTTATGCCCGATTTCAGACATTGCACCAATTTTTGTATTTTCGCCAATAATTGTATCACCTAATGCGCCCCGGTCGATTGTGGTATTTGGCCCAATCTCCACATGGGATTGCAGAATCACCCGCCCAAGCTGTGGCACGGGAGTGTGTGAGCTACCATGACCCAGCCAGCCAAAGCCTTTTGCCCCCACTCGCACTCCACTGTTAATTGTAACATTATCCCCAACCAATGCGCATTCAATTGAAACATTGTCAGCAACGATAGTATTACGCCCAATCTTAACCCCGGCAGCAATCACTGTATTTGGACCAATAATTGAATCGCGCCCAATTTCAACTCCCGACCCGATAACCGCGCTATTGTCAATTAGAACGCCTTTTTCAAAAACAGCTTTCCCCATATGGGGGAAATCCGGTCGGTGAGTCAAATGATGTCCTGAGGATGGGAACATATGGACAAGAAATTTTACAAATGCAGCATATGGATCATCACACACCACTGCAATTGCAGAGGCTGGGACTTCAGATATTAATACATCCGATACCAGAATTATGCCCGCTTTGGAATTTTGAAGTTGAGAGAGGTATTTCTTTTGGGCAGCAAAACTAACCTGATCTGATGTGGAACTGATCAATGGTGCTGCATCGCTCACTATGTGTCGCAACTGGGTTATGGAATAGCCAGAGGACTTCAGCCCGCATACCGCGAGCAATTGAGAAAGGTCTATTTCACCTGTTCTGTCAAAAAATCTGGCATCAACCATATTACACTACTCAACAAAAAACCGCGGCGCGAATGGCACCGCGGCTAAATTTATAATTTCACGTCTTCAAGCTTAGAGCAAGGTCGCGATGGTGAACTGGAACACCTGCGTTGAGTCGCCAGTATCCTGTTGCAGAACATGGGCAAAATCGCCACGCAACGGACCAAAGGGTGAGTTCCAGATCAAAGACGCACCGACAGAGGAGCGTACCTGCTGCGTGTCTCCGCTAACTGTGGGAGCAGCTGCCGTAGATGCACTGGACAGGTAACCCACATCCCCCCAGACTGCGCCACGAAGGCCATAGCTTTCTGGAAGAACTGGAATCGGGAACTCGATTTCAGCGGAAATACCCGCAAACATCAAAGAACCCAGATTTTCACCGTTACCCGCTCTTGGTCCCATGCCCATTGCCTGGAAACCACGAACAAGTCTTGGTCCCTTGAAATATGTTTCTGTTGGATTTACTCCGGCACCGCTTAGATCGTTGATCATACCAACCTGACCACGAACAGATGCGACAATGCCTGAATCCTGCATAAGAGGAACGAAGTAACGCGCTTTTGCCTCAGTACGGATATAACTGTGATCCCAGCCAACATATTGTTGATTTAGAGTTGCAATCAATCCGGTGGTCGGTTTTGAAGGACTGTCCACAGTGTTAAAAGTCAGATTGTATCCGATAAACGCCTTATTCAAGGTTTGACCATCGGTAACAACAACGGAATCGTTTGCAGCAGTTGGATGCGGAATTTCGGGCGTATTGGGATCACTATCGTGATCATATGTATAAGCATCAACGTAAGTCTTGGTCTCTACACCGGCAAGGAGATCTACAGAAATCTCATCGGTAATCGGAATGCCAAACCGAACCTGGCCACCTGTTGATTCATACCCGAAGAAATTTGAAAGGGTTTCTCCGTTAATGCGTCTGTAGACGTCAATACCCGCAGAAATTTTCAGCCCCATAAACCGCGGCTCGGTGAACGAGAAGTCATATGTCTGCCCGTTTGGCGTGGCGCCCATAGCGAGCTTAAGATATTGCCCGCGACCAAGAAAATTAGTTTCCGTCAGGGAAATTTCAGCCAAAACACCATCAGCTGTAGAGTAACCACCGGTGAACCCATAGTCTCCGGTAGATTTCTCTACCACGGCAACATTGAGAATTACTTTGTCGGCGGAACTACCCTGCCGAGTGGACACGCCCACAGAAGAGAAGAAACCCAAATCCTCGATAGCTGATTTACCACGGGTAACCATAGAACGGTTAAACGGATCGCCTTCGGCAAAATCCAGCTCACGGCGAATAACAAAATCACGTGTTTTGGTATTACCAACAATGTTAATACGCTCAATGTAAATGCGTGCGCCTTCGTCCACCAGATATGTAATATTGAAGGTCTTGTTGGCAACATCACGGTCCAGACGAGGACGAACATCAGCAAAAGCATACCCCTGCCCTGTTGCACGATATGCCAGATCCTCAACTGAACGCTGCAAATCACGGAAGTTATATGTGTTGCCCTGATAGGTGCGAATGCTTGAACGAAGCGCCTCAGTGTCTAAGCCGGCAATTGACGTCTCAATACTGATATCACCAAAAGTGTACCGCTCCCCTTCGGAAATGGTAAAGCTGACAAAATAGGCATTTCTTGTTGCGTCATATTCAGCAACCGCCGAAAGTACGCGCGCATCAGGATACCCACGATTTGCATAGAAGAAACGAATGATCTCTTTATCAACATCAAGCTTTTCCTGCTTCATATCGTCGTCATTCAACAACCAGCTAAGAAGGCCGGTTTCTTTTGATGAAATAACGTCTTTCAAGGCATTTGCACTAAAAGCATTGTTGCCCGTGAAGTTGATAGCAGCAATTCCTGCCCGATCCCCTTCGTTAATGACAAAAACAATGCGCTTACGACCATCTGCAACTGTCTCGGTGCGTGAGGTAACCGATACCCCGGTATAACCAGCATTGTCATATGCCGCCCTGATGCTTGCAACATCGCCAGCCAAACGCTCTGCAGTGAACGTGCCGCGCGAGGCCACATTGACCATCGCAATCAAATTCTCATCGGTAAAACGTTGATTGCCTTCAAAGAGAACTGAAGCAACAATTGCGTTTTCAGACACACGGACCATCAAGGTGCTGCCGGAAAGGCGCACACTTACACTGGAAAACAGCCCGGTTGCATTGAGTGAGGAAATTGAAGACTGAATTTTTGAACTGGTGGCGGCATCCCCGACACGAATTGTAAGGTACGATTTCAAAGTGGCGTCATCCACACGGGAATTGCCCGAAACATTAATACGCGCCACTGTTTGGGCCTGGGCTGCCTGAACGCCGACAATCCCGATACTTATGCCGGTAAACGGCGCAACCAGCGTTAGTGCGAGGGACAAAACAAAACTACGTAGCCAATTAGTACGGATCATGATGTTCTCAACAGCCTTTAATTCGTTACACAACATTGAAACGCAAATAGAATCGCGCGCACGCCGTCCCATAGCATTCTTTACGTAAAGGTTTTACTAGTTTTTTGGCTCAGGGCAAGTCACCAACGACAATTTTGATGCAATAATATGTAGATGTGCATTCCTGCAACACTCGGAATTCACACCACATTTTGCTAAAATATGTCATTTACTACAGTAAATATCATCAAACTCCCCACGAGCAACATGCCAAACCTGCAGCCTATTTCCTGAATTCGCTGGCTCAAAGGGCGCCCGCGCACTGCTTCAACAAGATAATAAACCAGATGCCCCCCATCCAACATAGGAATGGGAAACAAGTTAAATATGCCAATATTCAATGATAGCAGGGCGGTAAGATTAATGAGTGCCAGAAAGCCCAGAGTTGCCACATCGCCGGAAACCTGCGCTATTTTTATAGGACCGCCGAGTTGTTCAATGTCCCCCCGCCCGACAAAAAAATCAGCAAGAAAAGCGAAGGTTCTATCGACAAGGAAAACCATTTCTTCGGCGGCCATAGAGACAGCCTCAAGGGGATTAGGCCAAAACTTAACATAGTCATCGGCGCTGATACTACGTGAGACACCTATGCGACCAATGCGCTGTGTGTTTCCAAAGCGATCAGTAATTTCAACGGCTTGCGGAACAACTACTAATTCAAATTCCTGCCCGTAACGCTCCACCAGCAAAGACACTTCTCGTCCAGGAGCGGTTGCAACCAGACGTTGAAAGTCACTAAAACGCCGTACGGAATAGCCATCTACTCGCAATATCCGGTCACCATCAAGTACCCCTGCCTGCTCGGCAACAGAATTTGGTACAACTTCCTGCACCACGGGATCAGTGACATATTGCCCATATCCCAGCAACAAGGCGTAAAGTACCAGGAAGGTGAATATTATATTGGCAAAGGGCCCCGCAAGGACCACAGCTATTCGTTGCCAAACACTTTTTTGCGAAAACAAATGGGGCCGTATATTCTTGTCAAACTTCTCAATGGCGTCAGGGTCATTCAGGCTGGCCACGTTCATATCACCCAAAAAACGTAAATAGCCACCCAGAGGAATTGCGGACAGTCGCCAACGCGTTCCCAATTTGTCCGTTATGCCAATAATTTCAGGGCCAAAACCAATGGAAAATGTATGGATCGCAATTCCATTCCAACGCGCAACCAAATAGTGCCCCATCTCATGCACAAACACGATAATCGTCAGTACCAATAAAAACGGTGCGATATAGGAAATGAGCCACCCGGCAAATTCAAACATATTTTTATCCAGTTAAAGTTTTTGTTCAGGTGAAATTTTTAACACCTGCATTACCAAATCAAAAGACCATTTGCCACCAATTGGGGGGTGGCACTAAGTGCACCTATGCCAAATACGAGCAGTGCGCCAAATGTCAGGCTGTCCAGCCGATCCATCAGCCCCCCGTGTCCGGGAATTGATCCCCCCCTGTCCTTAATATGGAACCGGCGCTTTATTGCACTTTCACTTAAGTCTCCAATCTGACCAACAAGCGATATTGCAATAGCAATAGTCAGACCAACCCACCATGGCGATGGTGTTGCAACGATCCAGACCAACGTTCCCGCCAGACTGCCCACAACCAGCCCCCCGATTGCCCCTGACCAGGTTTTAGCCGGAGAAATTTCGGGACTGAGTTTTGCGCCGCCAAAAAGGCGCCCGGAGAAAAACGCGCCAGTATCGGTCATCCACACCGTGGTGCCCAGGAAAAAACAGGCAATAAACCCTAAGGGGGACGCCCCTCGGATAGCAATCAAAGCGATAACGACAATGGAAAAAAAAGCAAAGCCACCAGCTCTCCAAACCCGATTTTCTGCTTTTCCAAAAAGTGCTGCGATAACGCCGAC
>JAJRRJ010000014.1 GCA_024279575.1 Alphaproteobacteria bacterium
GGGCGCCTGGAACAGGACACTCGCGCTGCATTTGCCCGCGCAGGATTGCCCATTGAGCGCCCCGGCGGCGCGCGCTCTTATCTGGGAGAAATTGCTGGACGGCCTGATATTGTTGTGCGTTTTTTGTCCGCTGGAGAAATTGCCGGCGAATTGATCCGTGGCAACCTGCATTTGGGGGTAACTGGTGCAGATCTTGTCCACGAAACCGCACTAAACGGCCCCGATCTGGTTGATTTTGCTGTTCCACTCGGCTTTGGACAGGCCGATGTTGTGGTGGCGCTTCCCCGATCATGGATTGATGTAAACTCCATGGCTGACTTGTCCGATGTTGCAGCAGATTTTTGCACCAACCGCCCGCGCTGGCTTAAGGTGGCAACCAAATATATCAACCTCACCCGGCGTTATTTTGCAGCCAATTCCATCAATGATTATCAGATTGTTCAAAGCATGGGCGCCACTGAGGCTGCCCCCGCATCGGGTGCAGCTGACCTGATTGTGGATATTACCTCAACCGGCTCAACTCTAACGGCCAATGGTCTTAAAGTGCCTGTTGATGGTGTGATTTTGCACTCTCAGGCTAACCTGATTGTTTCCAAAACCGCGCAGTTGGATCGTGTAGGCAAAGAAAAACTGGTCAATATAATCGCAATGTTCAAGACCGGGGCTTGAAAATCCAGCTTTTGGCCAAAGAATAGTTGATCGCCAAACCAATAATACTGCCAATTCCAACGCCGATAACCGGCCATTGCGCGACCAGTGTGACAAAATAAACCAACCCCGCATAAGTGATGTAGTTGGCACTGCCCCCCACAATCATGGCCATGAAATACTGGCCAAATTCCCTGTGTATTTTTTGGGGCTTAGAGGTGTGCCCAAAGGTAAAATGCCGGTTGAGTATCCAGGTAAAAACAACCGCCAGGGCAAAGGAAAGCAGACGCCCCCAATAGGGACCCAGCATATCATTTACCGCCAGCAATACGCCCGCATCGACGACAAATCCGCCAGCGCCAACCATGGCAAAACGAAAGAACCGCGACTTGAGCACCTTTGGTTATTCCTTTTCCCTGATGCCTGGAATACTCAGATAAGTCAGGCGCTTGGCCTCCGAACGCCCCGTTACCACACTATCAAGAATAACCGCGCAAACCGCCATTAACATTGCCCCAAGCATAATGATGCCCGAAAGAAAGGCGGTCGGAAAACGCGGCACCAGCCCGGTTTGCAGGTATTCAAATACAATCGGCAGCCCCAGAACCAGCGAGGCAAAAACCATGGAAAACGCCAGCAGTAAATTCACCTGACGTGGCCGCTCCCGTATCAGCAGGCGCAATATGGCCTTGGCAATACGTGCACCATCCTTATAGGTCGAAAGTTTACTGAATGATCCTTCGGGGCGGGCCGAATATTGTGTGAGGATTTCAGCATATGGCGCACGTAATTCCAACGCATGAATTGTCAATTCAGTTTCAATTTCAAAACCTTTGGACAGGGCGGGGAAAGATTTTACAAACCGGCGCGAAAATACCCGATACCCTGAAAGCATATCACTAAATCCGCTGCCAAAAATTTTTGCCACGGTGCCGGTGAGCAAGCGATTGCCAAAACTGTGGCCAAAACGATAAATCTGGCCTTCACCGGTGGGCTTTCTTGCCCCCACAACCATATCAAGACGCATGTCGATCAGTTTGTCCACCAGCTGGGGTGCCATAGCCGCATCATAGGTGCCATCCCCGTCTGCCATTACATAAATGTCCGCTTCCACATCGGCAAAAATGCGCCGAACCGCATTGCCTTTGCCCTTGTTGGGTTCAAGAACAACCGTTGCACCGGATTTTTTAGCAAGCGGTGCTGTCATGTCTGAAGAGGCATTATCAAAAACATAAATTTTTGCAGCCGGCAACGCCCGCTTGAATGCACTGATAACATCAACAATAGCAGTTTCTTCGTTGTGGCACGGAAGAACAACGGCAATACGATGTCCGCGATAGGTGTCGATCATTTTGCTCTCTCTAGGTGTTTCTAAAGTTGTTTTTTCAGATGATGCCATCATCTTGCTAACAAATCGAAAAACCGCTTAAAGAAGCATCAGGCCAAACGTGTTTTTGCGGTTGAAAAAGGCATCCCGAATTGGAAATCTCACTTTTGTTTATTCTAGCCGCTGTTGGTGTGGTTGCTGGATTTGTTGATGCCGTTGCAGGGGGAGGCGGGTTGATCGCTTTACCCGCTCTGCTTTCAATCGGTATGCCCCCGGTCGCAGCATTGGCCACCAATAAATTTCAGGGGGCCGTGGGTACCGCAGTTGCCGCCTTCACCTATTGGCGTGAGGGACTGGTTAAAATACGTCAATTGGCCCCTGCAATCGGCGCAACTTTTGTTGGAGCCTATCTTGGGGCGGCGGTAGTAAAATCCATTGACACCAGCCTGCTTAACTCATTGGTGCCGATCGCTTTAATCGCCATTGCCGCATACTTTTTGTTTGTACCAAAATTAAGTAATGCTGACCGGTTGGCCCGGCTCAACATTGTAATTTTTGCGCCCCTGCTGGGGTTTGTTATCGGATTTTATGACGGGATATTTGGCCCCGGTACCGGCTCGTTTTTCACCATTGCTTTTGTATCCCTGTTTGGACTTGGTGTTGTGCGCGCCTCCGCCACTACCAAAATGCTTAATTTCACCTCAAATATTGCAGCTTTAGCCTTGTTTATCCCGGCGGGTAACGTCGTCTGGAGCGCGGCCATTGCCATGGGAGCAGGGCAGATAATTGGGGGTTATCTGGGGGCAAAAACGGGCATCAAATACGGGGCAAAATTTATCAAACCGTTGGTGGTGGTGGTCTGTGTTGTGATGGCTGGCAGGCTGCTATTTTTGCAATAGTTCGTCGCAGATTCCAGGTGCTGTATTTTCAAATTCTGTATCCACCGGTATGAAATTCCCTTCCCAGAAATGATGCCCCAGAAAAGGCGGGTTTTGAATATCTGGTATGGCAATGCGCACAAGAAAACATCCGCGATAGTTTTCTTTCCATCCGTCCTCGTCGGTATATTCTACTGCCAGAGGAATGCTTGTAAAAATACTACCCGCCGCCCCTTCTGACATGGGCTGGCCCAACTTGAATATGATTGATTGTGTGTTGGTGAAGCCTTCAACGAAGCTTTCAAAGTTTGTGCCCGCAATTTCATTGTCCCAATAAGACCATGCTCGGGCAAATTCGCCTTTGCTCAATGCGTTGAAATATGACGCGACCAGCGACTGAGGGGGCGAACGATTGTCCATGTACGGGAGTTCCTGCGCCTTTGACGTGGCAACATAAAAAGCTGTCAGAACGAACAATAGGAGTGGAGCAGCGGCACGCATCATGGAGTTCCTTCAACTACATACAGGTATGAGATAGCAAGTAAAGTTTGCAATCCGGGCACAAAAAAGGCGCGGAACATTTCTGCCCGCGCCAATAATTTTTGAAAATGAGTGTTTGGGCTTAGAAGCCCATACCACCATTCGAGCCGGCTTGACCGGCTCGAACACTAAGATACTTGGGTGTTTGGGCTTAGAAGCCCATACCACCCATGCCGCCCATGCCACCCATGTCAGGTGCACCGCCGCCCATTGCCGGGGCGTCGTCTTTTGGTGCCTCAGCAATCATGGCTTCGGTGGTGATCAGCAATGAAGCAACTGAAGTTGCATCCTGCAAAGCGGTACGAACCACTTTAACCGGATCAATAATGCCCATTTCAATCATGTCGCCATATTCGCTGTTCGCTGCATTATAGCCAAAGGTAATCGATTTGCCTTCAAGAACCTTGTTGACCACAACCGAGCCTTCATCACCCGCGTTTTCGGTGATTTGACGAATGGGAGCCTGAAGCGCACGACGAACAATGTTCACCCCTGCTTCCTGGTCTGCATTTTCGCCTTTTATAGTAAGAGCTGCTGCTGCGCGAAGCAACGCAACGCCGCCCCCTGCAACAATACCCTCTTCAACCGCAGCGCGGGTCGCATTCAAAGCATCTTCAACGCGGTCTTTGCGTTCTTTAACTTCAACTTCGGTTGAACCGCCAACTTTAATGACAGCAACACCACCGGCAAGTTTGGCCAGACGTTCCTGCAGTTTTTCGCGGTCATAATCAGATGTGGTTTCTTCAACCTGTGCTTTGATCTGCTCAACACGACCTGTAATATCTTCCTTGGAGCCGGCACCATCAACGATGGTTGTAGTTTCCTTGGTGATATCAACACGCTTGGCAGTACCAAGCATTTCAATGGTCACGTTTTCAAGCTTGATGCCAAGTTCTTCAGAAATCACCTGACCACCGGTCAAAATAGCAATGTCTTCGAGCATGGCTTTGCGACGATCACCAAAACCGGGAGCCTTAACTGCACAGACTTTAAGGCCTGCGCGCAAACGGTTGACTACCAATGTTGCAAGTGCTTCGCCGTCAACATCTTCAGCGATAATCAGCAAAGGACGCTGACTCTGAACAACTGATTCAAGAATTGGCAGCATGGCCTGAAGGTTGGAAAGCTTCTTCTCATGAAGAAGAATCAACGGATCTTCCAGATCAGCTGTCATTTTTTCCGGGTTGGTCACAAAATAAGGTGACAGGTAACCGCGGTCAAACTGCATGCCTTCAACAACTTCAGTTTCTGTTTCCAAAGACTTCGCTTCTTCAACAGTGATAACACCCTCATTGCCCACGCGTTGCATCGCATCAGCAATTTGCTCGCCAATCGCAGATTCACCGTTGGCTGAAATGGTGCCAACCTGAGCAATTTCAGCTTCGGTTTTCACAATTTTTGTTGAGGCCATCAGGCTTTTAACAACTTCAGCAACAGCCAGATCTACGCCCCGCTTCAGGTCCATCGGGTTCATGCCCGCAGCAACCGCCTTGACGCCTTCGTTTACAATGGACTGAGCCAGAACGGTGGCAGTTGTTGTGCCGTCACCGGCAACATCATTGGTTTTTGAGGCAACAGCACGCACCATTTGTGCGCCCATGTTTTCAAACTTGTCTTCAAGCTCGATTTCCTTGGCAACGGTTACACCATCTTTGGTGATGCGTGGCGCGCCAAATGATTTGTCAATGATAACATTGCGACCCTTGGGGCCCAAGGTTACTTTAACGGCGTTAGCCAGAGTGTTTACGCCGCGCAGCATTTTGTCGCGGGCTTCAGTTGAAAATTTTACTTCTTTAGCAGCCATTTTAAGCTCCTGAATTAAATTGGAAAAAAGAGGGGTGAGGAAAAAGCTGTTCGTTTAGCCTTCAACCACGCCCATGATGTCGCTTTCTTTCATAATCAACAGGTCTTCACCGTCGATTTTGATTTCAGTGCCAGACCATTTGCCGAAAAGGACGCGATCGCCTTTTTTTACGTCAGGCTTGATATATTTGCCATCTTCGTCGCGGGCACCAGGTCCTACGGAAACGATGACGCCTTCGGAAGGCTTTTCTTTCGCGGTATCTGGAATGATAATGCCACCGGCAGTTTTTTCTTCGCTGTCAACGCGAGAAACAACAACGCGGTCGTGTAGAGGACGGAAGCTCATGTTTAATCCCTTTTTTGAATTTACTGGCTGTGCCAGATGAGGTTGAACAATGCGTATTGTTAGCACTCATCATTATAGAGTGCCAATCGCTCAACGGGGATATAGGAGCGGGGGGAAAGAGTGTCAAGAACCGGGGGCATAAAAGAGAGTATATTTTCCAGTTCCATTTCACCAGCGAATGGGAATAGTGCCGGAGAAAAGCAACCACGCCCAGCCACTCATACTAATTAGTGTCATTGGAATAACCGGTGGGGCCAGACGCGGAAAAACAGCTGGAATTGCCATCATAAGTACAATCAGGCTGGAAAAGCCAACGGGTAAAAGGTTGCTACCTGATCAAATAAAGGGTCGAAGTGCTTTAAGCAACAATCATGTTTCTCTGCATTGTCTTGTCCTGCATTGTTTGGGCCTGCATCTGCTCCCACGCCTGCTTTTTGCGGTAAATGGTTGATGGGCTGATTTCAAGCGCCGCTGCGGCCAGAGAAATATTGCCATTATATCGTGCAAGGGCGGTTTCAATGATTATCTGCTCTTGACGCCACATAGGCTCAATGGTCCCCTCAAATGTCTGCACGGGAGAGGGAACATGGGTATCTTGCGGCATTTCAACACTGGTAATATCCGCAACGCTTATCATTTGCATGTCAATCTGGGGGCCATCAAACATCACGACTGCCCGGCGGATCATGTTTTGCAGCTGGCGCACATTTCCCGGCCATTCGCGAGAGACAATAAGGTTGGCGGTTTCAGGCGAAAATCCACTAAAATTCTTGTTTTCTTCACGGGAAAAGCGGGCCAGAAATGTCTGGGCCAACGGCAATATATCACACGTGCGCTGCCGGAGCGGGGGCAGATGAATGGGGAGTACATGGAGCCGGTAAAACAGGTCTTCTCGAAACTTTTTTTCTTCAATCAGTTTCAGGGGGTTGCGGTTGGTGGCGCAAATCACCCGTACGTCCACCCTGCGGGTTTGAGTTTCCCCCACCCGGTTGATTTCCCCGGTTTGCAAAAATCTAAGCAGTTTAGCCTGAAGCTTAAGGTCCATTTCGCCGATTTCATCGAGAAAAAGCACACCGCCATCAGCGCTTTCAGCGGCCCCGGCCCGGTCCTTGTGCGCACCGGTAAATGCACCCTTTGCGACACCAAAAATCTCTCCCTCCATAAGATCATGGGGAATTGCTGAACAATTGATGGCGATAAACGGTTTTTGTGATCTGGCACTGCGCTGATGCAGGGCAACGGCGCAAACCTCTTTGCCCGTGCCACTTTCCCCGGTGATAAAAACCGGAGCTGAAGAGGGGGCGATTCGCTTGATTTGATCATAAATAGCGCTCATTTGAGCGGACGCCCCCACAAAGCCTTCAAATTGCTCCGCCTGAGTGGCTTTTTGCCCCACGTTGAAGGCGTTGGTGTTGCCGTGCCGAAGCCCGAGCTCGCTGATATGGGTATTAAAAGCGCTCATATTGATGGGTTTTGTCATATAGTCATGGGCCCCCGCGCGCATGGCCTGAACCGCATTGGAAACAGAACCGCCCTCAGACATGGCAATAATCAATGCATTTTGCGCATATCGACAGATTTTAGTCAGGGCTTCTTCAGGCGAGTGCTCCACATGTGCGCTTTGCAGGTCGAACAAAATCACATCATATTGGTTTTGGCGCAAAGCGCTTACTGTTTCTTTGAAGGTTTCCACCCTGTGCAATTCAACAGTATCGCCAAATTCAATATTAAAACTGTGCTGCATCTGCCGGAAGGAACTCGGATTTCGCTCAAAGGCCAGAAAACGCATGACGACTGTTGTTCCGTTTTTAAGTGGCATATGCAGGTAAGGCCTTATTCGGTCGGTTGGATAACAATTCAGTGAGCCTAGTTTGTGCCAACAGGGTAAACAAAGTGTTGGTGTGTGTGGCAAATTGAGAAAAAAGTGACTTTTTTCCTCTTTTGCACCGTTTTTCATCCGCAGCGATTGGAAACTTTTTTCTTGAGGCAGGCGGTGCTATGAAGAGTTACGGCGAATCTTTGCAACTGAGATAGAACAAGATATTTTGAGCGGCCTTGTATACATATTTATTGGTTTGTTTTCGCTTGCCATTGCAGGGGGCGCTTACTTTGGGCTGACATTCACCCCCATTGAATCCTTGCTTTTTGGATTGATTGTGCTGGGGTTTGCACTGGCGATGTTACAAAGAAGACTGCACCAGCGCGACCTGTTGCGGCTTGAAAAGTCTATTCAGGATCTTTCAAGATTGCTCTCCACCGATGCCAAGGCGGGCAAAAATCTTTCCCAGCGCCTCAATGCACTTGCCGATATTGAGCCTGAACAAAGACTTGAAGTGCTTGAGGGGGATATGTCTGTTCTTGGGACTGTGGTGCGTCAGCTGGCTGAATCAATGGCCGAACTGGAACGGGATAATGCTTCACAAACAAACTATCCGGGTGACACCCCGGATGAAGCAGATAGTCCGGTTCGCAATGAAACTGTAAAGCCTGTTGGACCGGTTATTCCTGCAGAAATGTTGCGCCAGGCATTGAGTGAAGATCGATTGTTGCACTATATTGAGCCGATTATAACACTGCCCCAACGCCGCACCCATGGATACGACCTTGTTCCCCGCCTGATGCTGGAAGATGGCGA
>JAJRRJ010000216.1 GCA_024279575.1 Alphaproteobacteria bacterium
AAGACTAAAATACCTGACGGGTCAGTCATTATTGATCTTGTGGGGGGCAGTAAAACCAACCGCTCGCCTGTTGAGCCGGTGATGGAATGCACTTTTTTGACCAAGCCGCATTTTGAGCAGGATGGGGTAACCATTGCCGCTCTTTGGGGGTGGCCGATGCTTGGCATGATGCGCGAAACCGCAATCATTTATTCAAGCCAGATTGCCGATGTGCTGATCAAGCAGGAAATGCTTGTTGATGGATTGGAAAACCTGCCCCCTGGAATATCGCGTGCGTTGGTGTGCGGCCCTTTTTTTAGTGATCAGAAGAAATAAATTTCTTCCCTGCATTAAGGTGGGTGGGCTGAGGGACGCTGTCAAAATGACGGGATTGTCAATAGCGCGGTGGGAATGTTCAGCGTGGATGAAATTATCTGCGCTTGATACATGTCAAGAATTCGCAGGTGGCAATACTATAACTGCGTGGCATGACAGAAACACCAATTCGTCCTGCTCGGGATAATCGTCGTGCGCGTGGTGGATTTAATCTGCCCTTTCCCACTTTTGCACTGAAGCCAATTCTAAAGGGCATTGTGCATAAGATTGCCCGGCAAAATCCCGATATGTTTAACCGCCTTGGCCCCTATCGGCATTCGATTTTTATAATCGACCCGATAAATTTTCCTTTTGCGCTGGTTTTGCGACCTGACCCGGACGATTTGTTGCTGGAGGCGTCAAACCGTAATGCGTTGCCTGAATATGAAGCCCACATTGCGGGGACGTTTTTGAACCTGCTGCAGCTGGTGGATGCCGATCTGGATGGGGATGCGTTGTTTTTTTCCCGCGATCTGGAGATCACAGGGAACACCGAGGCGGTGGTTTGTTTACGCAACGCGCTTGATGATGTGGATGGCTCAATTGCGCAAAGTGTAGCTGAAATGTTTGGACCACCGGGGAAATTTGCGCTTTCTACCCTTCGTAAAGCCGGAAACAGGACTCAGCTTAAAACTCGCGAGGAAAAATAGATGAAATCCAACACGGCGGAACTTATTTGCCCGGCGGGGACCCCGGCAGCTTTGCGTACGGCAGTGGATGCGGGGGCGGATGCGGTTTATTGCGGGTTTCAAAATGCCACAAATGCGCGCAATTTTCCCGGGCTGAATTTTACCCCTGAAGAGATGGAAAAGTCGGTGGCTTATGCCCATCAAAAGGGGGCAAAGGTTTTGCTGGCAATCAATACATTTCCGCCAGCGGGTAAATTTGATTTATGGAAACAGGCAGTGGTGGCCGGTGCAAAAATGAATGTGGATGCCTATATTGTTGCTGATGTGGGCGTTGCTGATTTTGTGGCGAATAACTATCCGGAAAAGCGCTTACACCTTTCTGTTCAGGCGGCAGCCTCCAGCCCCGAGGCCATTCGATATTATTGCGAGAGTTTTGGCGTTAAGCGAGTGGTTTTACCCCGTATTCTTACCGTGCCGGAAATTCGAAATATTGCCGGAGAAATTCCGTGTGAAATTGAAACATTTATCTTTGGCAATCATGGGCTGATGGTGGAGGGGCGTTGTTCCCTGACCAATTATATCACAGGGCTGTCTACCAATATGGACGGGGTGTGTTCCCCTGCCGCTGAGGTGAAATATGAACGCGATGAGGCAGGTAATATGTCCACAAGACTGGGACCATATTTGATTGATTGCTATTCATGCGATGAAACCGCCGGCTATCCTACAATTTGCAAGGGGCGTTATAAAGTGGCCCATCGAGATGAGGGGTTTTATGCTTTTGAGGAGCCAATCACTTTGAACCTGTCTCGCATGTTGCCTGAGCTGATGGAGGCCGGGGTCAATGCATTCAAGATTGAGGGGCGGCAACGTTCAAAGGCCTATGTCCGACGGGTTGTATCAGCTTTTCGCCAGGCAGTGGATGATGTGCGCGATGGCAATGAGCCTGAATTTGCTGATCTGCTGGCACTGACCGAGGGGCAAAAGCAAACCGAAGGTGCTTTCAAAAGTAAAACCTGGCGGTAATTAAATTCTAAAGAGTGCCGCAACCGGAAAAAGGAATAGCGATGAAGCTGACCATGGGGCCGATCCCCTTTCACTGGAATAATGAAACGCGCGTGGATTTTTACGCCCGGCTGGCAGATGAGTCTCCGGTGGATACCATTTATATGGGTGAGGTGATCTGTTCGAAACGGGAGCCGTTTTTTCGACCACTTCAGGAAGAAGTTGTGGCGCGGCTGGAGCGTGGCGGAAAAACTGTTGTCATGTCCTCACTCACCGAAGTGATGCTCAAGCGGGAGCGCAAGATGATGTCGGAAATCTGCGATATCAGCGCGCGGGAAATTGAAATCAATAACAGTTCCGGATTGACACAAATCAGCGGAAAAAAGCATCGGATCGGTCCGATGATGAACGTCTATAATGAAGCAACCATGGGCTATCTGGCGGGACAGGGGGCTACGCATTTTTCTTTACCCGTGGAATTGCCCGCAACATCGACAAGGCTTTTGGCGCAGGCGGCAGGTGAGCTGGGTGTTGGTGTTGAAGTTCAGGTGTTTGGGCGCGCTTCTGTTGCTATATCTGCACGCTGTTACCATGCGCGCGCTCACAACCGGATCAAGGATAATTGCCTTTTTGTTTGTGAGAAAGACCCTGATGGAATGGCGCTTAAAACACTTGATGATAAGGACTTTCTGACCATAAACGGCATTCAGACCCTGTCCCATTCCTATGTAAACCTATTGGCTGAAATTGATGATCTGGCGCAAATGGGCGTGACCCATTGCCGTCTTTTGCCCCATTCTCAGGATATGATTGTAGTTGCCAATGTCTTTCGGGGTGTAATGGATGGCAAACTGGACGTGGAGGAGGGGCAACACCGGCTGAAGGAACTGGATATCCCGGCGCCGTTTTCCAATGGCTTCTGGTATGGCAAGGCGGGACACCTCAATATTGATTTGTCGATGACCTGACCCTGTTTTCTAATCCAAAACAATTTGCAGGCTGGCGTTAAACACAGGTTCTTTAAGTTCTGAATTAAAGTCATTGGTCAAAAGAACAAAAATTGTTTGTTCATCGGGCAAATAAATCATGTCGCCCATAAATCCGGCTGTTGATCCACTATGTTCCCAGCTGATGCCAAAATCTGTTTCAGTTAGCGATATTCCAAGGCCATAGTTTCCAATCGGATCAAATTTCAGCATCTGGATCAGGGAGTTTTTGGACAAAAGAGATTTTTCCAAAAACATTGCTGACAGGAATGTCGCCAGATCCTGTGCGTTTGAAATAAGTCCGCCATCGCCAAAACCAAGCGCGTCGTTGATTTGTGTAATGTCCTCGCCATAATCATAGCCTCGTACCAAAAGCCCGCCAAACCCCACATCACGGGGTTCGATGATTTCCATAAATGTGTTTTGCATCCCCAGGGGAGTAAAGACCAGACGACGCATTTCTGTCGCCAAAGAGGTACCGCTTATTTGGGCCACAATTAAATCCAGCAAAATGTAATTGGTGTTGGAATATGCCCAACCGGTGCCGGGAAGAAAATCTGCTTCTTCGCCATAGGCATATGCAAGCAACTCCTCGGCGCTCCATGCGCTGCGATAGGGGTTTTCGTCCAGATCATCGCCATAGGCCTGACTGTCTGTGTAATTATATATGCCGCTGGTCATGTTCAGCAGTTGCCGAACAGTAATTTGAGAGCTGTTGGTGATTTTTGTTGTTATTGTTTGGGGCAGATAATTTTTGATTTGTGCATCAAGATCAATTTTTTCCTCTTCGCTTAATTTAAGAATGGTCGCTGCGACAAACATTTTTGTCATGCTGCCGATGCGAAAAACATCAGTTGGTTGCATAGGGATTTGCAGGGCAGTGTTAGAGGTGCCACTGGCGCCAATCCAGCTTAAAGCGGGTGTTTGAATTAACAGAACTGCACCTGGACTATCAAAATTGGCGACACATTGATCCAGTAATGTTTGCAGTGTTTTTTCCGTGGAGGCATTGTCTGTGTATATGCAATCAAAAGCGTAATTTGCTTTTGCGCTTTGATTTGTTCCAATTAAAAACAGAGCTGAAAACCCAATAAGAAATGAAAAGCTGATGATGTGTTTCCCTGAAGTCATGTTTTAGCATTCCCGTTTTTAATGAAACCAAGCAAGGGTACTATTGGCGGGTGATGAGGTGGATAACAACTCCTTCGTTTGAGGGGTTGCCTAAATTATTTTGATGTTGGAGTTTATGCAGATTATTCGGGGGCGTTAAAATTGATACATGTAATCTTGAGAAATACTATTGTTGCGATGTTTTTTCTGTTCATTGCAACAGGTGGAAATGTTTTGGCGCAAACCCCTGATGAGCCATTGCAGATTTCCACTGTTGAGCGGCAGCCTTTTATTTTTTTTCAGGAAGATGGAACGCTTAGCGGGTTCTCGGTGGACCTTTGGGTTGAAATTGCAAGCCGCAACGGCTGGGCGCTTGAATGGGTCAAACACGACAACTTTCCTGAGATGATTGATAGTTTGACGTCGGGAAAATCCGATGTTGCGATTGCCAATATTTCCATTACTTCGGAACGGGAAAAGCTGTTAGATTTTTCCCATCCCATCTATGATTCGGGGTTGCAGATTGTGGTGCCTGATGTTGAGGGGCGCAGCAGTTTGTTGGCGATTATCTGGGCTTCTGGCGCCGTGCAACTGATTGGCGGTGCAATTGTTGTGCTGCTGATAATTGCCCATGTGCTGTGGTTTTTTGAGCGCAATACGCCCAACAACCGGCACGATTATTTCAGGGATGATTATTTTGGCGGGGTGTGGGATGCGTTCTGGTGGGCGTTTATCATCATGACCATGGGGGGTTTTGAAAATGAGGTTCCGGCCAGTATCTTCTCGCGGATTCTGGCGATATTCTGGATCGTTGCCAGCTTGTTTTTTGTCTCCACACTTACGGCGAAAATCACCACATCTTTGACGGTTGAGCAATTGACCAGCGACATAAACTCCGTTTCCGATCTGATTGGAAAACGGGTTGGCGTGGGCGCAAACAGTGCCATGTCCAAATTTTTGGACGTGACAAATATTCCCTATCGTGCCTATGATGATTTTTTGGCGGCCCTGGCCGCTGTTGAGGCGGGGGAAATTGATGCAACCATTGGTGATGCGCCGATTGTGCAATATTATGCAGCCCATGCGGGGGCGGGCAAAGTGCAATTGGCGGGGGCTGTGTTTCAGGCGGACAAATTTGGCATAGCCCTGCCCACGGGATCGGACATGCTGGAACCGGTGAACACCACGCTGCTCGACATCAAAGAAGATGGCACCTATGAGCGTTTGCAGGCAAAGTGGTTTGGCAATAGATTGTGAGTAAGGGCGAAAATTGATTGTGATTTTTGGCGGAAATTGGGAGTATCCATAATGTCATTTTGGAAGAATTTGTTTGGCGGCGGGGGCAAAAGTGATGAGCAATCAAGCGCGCCAAAAGTGTTGGGGGAGGACACCTATAAGGGGTTTACCATTCGCGCTATGGAAATGAAGGCGGGGAGCGAATATCAGCTGTGCGGCGAAATTGAAAAAGAAATTGATGGGGAAAAGCGGGTCAAGCAGTTCATCCGGGCGGATAAGTTGAGCGGCGTTGAGCAGGTATCAAGTGTTGCCATTGCCAAGGGCAGGCAGATAATTGACGAGCAGGGGGATAAGATTTTTGATGGCGGGGGATGGTAGTTGGGAAATGTGATTTTAGCTGTCGTTGCGAGAAGCCATTCTGCCGGCGTGAGGCATTAAAATTTAGCTATTAGGCAACCCAGATTTTTGATCAGCATTAAGCAAACTGGATTGCCGCGCGCCTT